>JAAYND010000007.1 GCA_012521035.1 Methanomicrobiales archaeon | reverse complement strand
AGGTGGCGGAGCGGCCACGCGGTTGACTGCAGATCAACTACACCCCGGTTCAAATCCGGGCCTTGGCTTCCATCCGGTTTCCGGATGTGGTAATAGCGGCCATAGCAGAGGGGAAACACCTGGACCCATTCCGAACCCAGAAGTTAAGCCCTCTCACGTACCGGGTTGTACTGAGGTGCGAGAGCCCTCGGGAACCCCGATTCGCTGCTATTACCTCCCTTTCATTGAAACATTACTTTCCTGAGAGTTCACCCTTGAGAGCACAGGCTTCTCCTGTCCGATTATCATCGTCTCATGAGCAACGCCCCTCTCTTGAGTAAAGAGGCAAACCGTGTTATTTTGCGGGCATGAGGGTTGCGGTAGTTCATTCTTCGATATTGTCATCTATCCTCTTCTCCTGCCGGGGATACGGTATAACGAATAGCCCCATACTCCAGGATGGGTTTGCAGTTCTATCTCTCTCCTGTTTAAGGGGGAGCGGACCCGGGGAGACCGATCAAACGACTGACCCCGACAACGATGCTCAATACCTCAATGCGCAATTGCTATGAGAAAAAAATGTTGGGTCTGGATCCCTGCTGCGGAAAACCGACCGTTTTCCTGTGGCATCACTGCCGGGGCGCCCGGCACGACAATCCCCGACAGGTGCCAATCGAGGTTTTACCATATGCACCGCCGTACAGCGGCACCATATTCTTAATTTAACTATATCTATTTAACTTTATCTGTATTGAAAGTACTTTCAATACACTTGCCTCGCAGGCGCCTCACCGGAGTTCCGGACAGGCCGGATCCGGCGCTCCTCAAATCTTCATTTTCCGGGCAAAACCGACATCTCTCGAGATCGTAACGGTAGGGGGCGGGTTCGGGAGGTCGTCTCCGCCCCCTCTCTGGAATGATGCCTCTCCAGAACATCCTGGACGATGGTCATCCGGTGCGTTTCCTTTCCTTTCCCAGGACGTCAGAGGTTTTATTGCTGAACGAGAGTGTTTCTGGACTCGATTGTAACCTGCGCCAATCGTTCCAGTCTTTTGCTATTCTCCTGGTGCGATCGCTCCTTTGCGAAGGGCACCAGAGGTACTAATGATGTACAACTACTTAACTTTAATCGATTGTTTACATAATTAGGTTTACTCAATGGACCCCGGTGCCATGAGGGAGCCTCTGTGGCACCCTGCCCTCAAGATGTCACGAAGCGCGCTGTACATCCCCGGCACCCATCCGGGGCCGCACCTCTGTATGATCTGCCGCGCGGGGCTTCGCGCCCTCCTGTATATGGTGCAATATCTTGAGCAACACCTCTTCATCGGTCGGCAGACCCAGATCGAGGACCTTGCGCAGCCGGATCGGGATAGAGTCCATTCGATAGCCCGTTCCCTCGCAGTCGATCCCCACGCAAGCGACCGGTATGTGAACATCCGCAAAGGCGGTGCTGAGCGAGACAAAGGGGTCGATGACGATCGTGGGAATTGTCGCGAGGTGCTCGTTGCACCTCCCGGGCAGGTGCGCCCCGGGATCGGCGCCGATGATGAGGCAGGCATCGGCCTCTCCCCGACTGAGGAGGTCGATCACCGTGGTCTCGCCCGGATTGTAGTAGGGCACCCCGCGCGCGAAGTCGACGCCGTACGGGAACCCGGTGAGGTAGGAGAATGTCTGGTTGGTGCCGTTGACGTTCCAGTGCCCTCGCATGGGTGTCAGGACAAATTTCGTGTGCCGGTTGAGTTCATCGACGAGCTCGATGGCGTTTCGCACGTTCTTGTACCTGCCCGGAGACTGCGTCAGACCTATCCCGGTGAAGAGCGCCCCGAACTGCGCATTCTTGCAGAGGTCGGCGAGCCACACCAGCCTCTCCCGGGGGATGCCCGCGACTTTTGGAGGAATACTGTCTGCATGACCCCTGATGATCGCCCGCAGGGCTGAAAAAGCCGCATAATCGCCACCGGGTTTGATCCTGATAAACTCGTCAGCGATCTTTGCTGTATCGGTCTTCCTTATATCCACGACGACGAGCGTCCGATCCTGGTGTCCGTTATCCCGGTACCGACCGTTGACAAATGTCGTATACCGTGAGAGATGGCGGGGGTGTGACTCTATCGGGTTAGAACCCCAGTAGATCACGACATTGGCGCGGTTCTTCACCACGCCGAGCGAGCAACCGGGGTGCCCGACCTCCTGGATGCCCATGATCGAGGGGCCATGGCAGATCGAGGAACAGTTGTCGATGACGCCCCGGATCTCCTCCGCGATATGGATGCCGATGCACTGCGCCTCAGCGGAGGTGCCGCTCCATCCAAAGAGGACCGGCCGCTCGGCATTGCTGAGCACCTCCGCAGCATATCGGATCGCTTCATGAAACTTGATAGGTGCCCATGACCTCCCACTCCTCAATATCGGAGTGGTGAGGCGACTCCGCGATAGGAACTTCTCTGAACCCATCGCGCAGGCGTTATCGACCGCTGTGATGGTGTTCCCCTCCACCCAGATAACCAGATCATCGCAGAGGCATCCGCAGAGGGGGCAGACGACATCATAGACCGGGGTGCTATTCCCCGTCCCTCCCCCGGACTCCAGCACCTGAGGGCATGCGGCGCCGCCCTGTTCTATGAGAATATCCCATCCCGAGCGCGGCAGGACTTTGGTCAGGGCCAGCGACCCCTCCATCCACTTGTAGTCGGGAGCACCGGTCCCATGCGTATTTGCATGCAGGATGGCGTTGGCATGCGGCCCGCAGGGGAGGAAGACGGTTCCCGGCACGAGATCTTCGGATGGTGTCACCGAGAATACCTCTTCCCCCGTAACGGTCGATATGAGGAGTGAGTCCCCCTCCTCTGCACCAAGTTCCAGAAGATCGAGGGGGTGGATGAAACAGCGACTGGTTTCCCGGGAATATGCCGGTGTATCTTTGTGGTAGAGCTCTCTACCCTGCATGATCGTCCTCCCGCTTGTGATGAAAGCCCTCATGAGTGGGTACTCAGGCCCGGTAACGATAAGAGTTTCGAATTATGGTTTACAATTGCGATTTGTTAAATTCATATCATATACTTCCAGGGGTTGTGTTGGCGAGCAGCAACTTCTCCGGCACATTGTCATGCGCATCTCAGTCGTGGGGCTCTCCTGGTCCTGCGATCAGGTACCCCACCGCCCGGCAGAATCTCTCTCCTGGTCCACATCCGGGGATTAAGAGGGAACGCCGTGCAACAGAGGATCGGGAAACCGGGGATGCGTTCAGATTAGTTGAAAGGTTATCTCTAACGAGTGTGAATAGTATGCTAAAGAAATAAGATTTAATATGATCTTTCTTCATAGATTTAAGAATGGACGTAACACAAGACTCTTCCGACCCATTGGTCGCTACCTCCTGGTCTTTCTTCCGGGACTACAGAGAATTCTTGCTCGCCCCGGGAACGTTCTTCACGCTTGCCAGCGGCATTCTCCTGGCGATCGCTGTCTTATACCAGGCATCACATTTCTTTACTGATGCTGCTCCGGGAGCCTATACCGACTGGCTATACCTCGCATCTGCCCTGGTAGGATCTGCATTCATCTGGTACAGCGCCGTCCAGGATCTTCGTGAAGGCGATTTCACCGCTGACGTCCCGGTCTCTCTTGCCACGGCAGCGGCAATCGCGATCGGGCAGTACTCTGCCGCCGCCGTTGTCGCGGTCCTCCTCCTCTTCGGTGGGCTGCTTGAGGAGCTGGTCGCCGCCCGTGCTGACCATGCGCTCGACGCGCTGGCCCGGTTGCTGCCTGACCGTGTGACCGTCCGGCGCGGCGGAAAAGATCTCTCCATCCCTCTTGACGACCTGGTTGTCGGCGATATTCTCATCGTGCGCTCCGGGGAGCGGATCGCCGTCGATGGGGAGATCCTGTTTGGAGTGGCTGCCATCAACCAGTCGGCGATCACCGGAGAGAGCGTACCGGTGGAGAAACAGGTGGGGGAGGCTGTCTTTGCCGGTACCCTCATCGAGAACGGAGCAATCGAAGTCCGTGCAACCCGGGTCGGGACCGAGACCACACTCGGCCAGATCCGCATGTTCATCGCGGACGCACAGGATGAAAAAGCGCCCGTAGAGCGGGTGCTCGATCGCTACGCAAAGTTGTATACGCCGGCTGCCATTATCCTCGGGCTGCTGCTGTGGTGGTGGACCGGCAATGTCCTGCAGGCGATCACCATGCTCATTGTCTTCTGCCCGTGCGTAATCGTCCTCGCGACACCGACGGCGCTCGTCGCTTCAATCGGGAATGCTGCGCTCAGGGGGAGTCTGGTGAAGAAAGGGGCTACCGTGGAGGCACTGGCGCATGTCGATACCGTGATCTTCGATAAGACCGGAACACTCACGCTTGGAGAGTTGCGACTCATCGATGTGGTCCCTTTCGGTGGCATGTCCGGGACTGATCTGCTTGGGTACGCCGCTTCCGCGGAGAAGTTCAGCGAGCATCCCGTAGGAAGAGCAATCGTGCAGGCGGCCACCGACCGGGATATCATGATCCCCGATCCTGAATCCTGTGAACTCCTGACGGGTCTTGGCGTGCAGGCCAGAGCCGGTGGACATGCGGTTCTTCTCGGGCGGCCGAAACTCTTCTCCGGAATGGGGATCGCCCTTCCGGAGTTTGTTCTCCAGGAGGCTGACGCCAGGACAGACCAGGGAATGAGTGTCATCGCCGTCATGGTCGACGACGCAGTGAGTGGTCTTCTGGTCTTTGAGGATACACTCCGGGATAACGCAGAAGAAGCCATCGCCAGCCTCAACCAGGCCGGCATCAGGACGGTCATCGTGACGGGCGACAACCGGGGGGCAACCCTCAGGATCGCAGAGGAGATCGGGGTATCGGAGATCCACACGGAGATGATGCCGGAGGAGAAAGTGGAGATCGTGAGGCGGCTTCAGGAAGAAGGGCATCGGGTGGCCTTTGTCGGCGACGGGGTGAACGACGGCCCGGCGCTTGCGGTCGCCGATGTGGGTGTTGCGATGGGCCATGCCGGCACGGACGTCGCCATAGAGACTGCGGATGTCGTACTCTTATCGGATGAGCTCCTCAAACTTCCGCAGATCATCGGGACATCGCAAAAAGCTCTCCAGACCATCCGGCAGAACCTTGCCTTTGCCGTCGGGGTTCTCATCATTGCTGTCTGCCTTACGATCTTCAATATACTGACACCGGTAACGGGAGCGCTCCTGCACGAACTCTCCTCGATCCCGGTTATCGCTAACTCAGCGCGGTTGATCGGACTGGACTGAAGATCTCTTCATTTTTTGTGGAAACGGCCTTTCGGCCTTCTCATCTGTTGTGCCTGTGGTCCTGCGGGCATCGCGGATTTTTTCCCTGTGGCACGGGATCTCTTCTCACTGATCGAGGCGCCGGGCACGGGCATCACAAAGATACGAAGTCTACGGCTACAGGCATAGCGGACGAAAAAAGGAGGAAGTGCCTTCACGCGGATAGCGGTGATACTCTTCTGGCCGTATCCGGTCACCCGGGGCAGTCGATCTCGCGCGAGAAGGGTTTTATGTCGAGGACCGGCGTCCCATCCAGGGCATCCAGCCCCCTGACCCGGATCGTGTTTCCCGTTATATCGATGACATCAACGAGCGAGAGGCTGATCGGGTTTGGCCGGTTGGGGGAGCGGGTTGCAAACACGCCGCGCTCCACCGGGTTGTGCGGGGGCGTCGTGCGGAGCACGGTCCGGTCAGCCCGGTCAAACCAGCAGAGTACGAAGAGGTGCTTCTTCTCCTCGACCTTGAATAGGCCAGGAAGATAGTGTTCGTCGATGACGATCACTGCTTCGGTGTCGGTCAGCCTGCCCTGGCGCGGGGCGTCTCCTTTCTTCTTATATGGGGAGGCAACGCGCCCGATAGGGTTCAGGTCGACGTTCATGGCACGTTCCTCCCTGCAACAGAGACTGCATGGCGATAGAGGGCAATGCCCGGGCAGGTGCGGCCGGGGCCCGAAGCAACAGGATCAACAATGATGGGGATGCTTGAGCGGTTGTTCTCATACCGGGGATAACGTCCTGTATCCATATATCATCATTCGATAGGATGATATTTAACGTTTATTTATTCAAATTTAGTGTGAAATTGGCGTGAGTGTCTCACACTCGATACAGGAAGCCTCCCGGGCGCATACATTATCACCACACGGTGGGGCAGTTCCGGGTGGTCGGATGCGGGGGAGAGCCCGGCAGAAATAGATATGTGCCTGCTCACCCTGTGGCGCGGCTACATTACCACGAACTCTGCGGCTTTCTGCTTCTCCACCACAAACTCCTCGCTGAGTTCAAAGAGGCTACTCCTGCTGAGGTGGTGCTCGGCGTGCGGGAAGATCAGTTCCTCCTCGGCGGTAAAGTGTGCCTCGATGGCCTCCCTGAGCCTGGCGAGTGCCGGCACCCATGCCCCATCCCTGAGTGGTATCGCTTCAAGGCGGGCAAGCATGTCACGTATATCACCATGCTCCCTGACCGACTGCCTGATCTCCTCTGGAATCACATCCCGGAGTCTCGCGTACAGTGTAGCCTCCTCTGCGTAGATATGTCCCGGTAGTTCCCGGCGGAGCGTGATGCACCGGAGGTCCCGCGTCTTCGGATCACCCGCGAGGTCATCGAGGAGACTCCTGATAAAATCGTGGTCTGCCCTGATCAATTCAAGAATATGTGCCATACCCTTCGTATCTCCATCCGGAGAGTTCTGTAGCGGCTGCCACACTTAATGATTTCGCAAAAAAACCTCGCCGCCCGGAAAGTTGAGGGCGCCGGTGCGCATGGCGCCGGCGCTCGTACCGCGCCGCAGCCAGCATAACGCTCTTCTTCGCCCCTTTGTACTGGCTGTCGGGACTTGAGATCTCATCGCTGTTCATCCTCTGCTGCATCTGCACTCCTGCGAGGTGCGACATGAGGCTCTCCCTCAGGGTCGCATACTTCCATCCCCGGCCGCTACTGCCCGGCCTATACGTTCTGAGAGGAGGGAGAGCATCACTCCCCGCACGAGCGCAGGGGGCACCTGACGGAGTGCCGGCATATGCGTTATGCCCGGATCCAGGAAGAGCCGTAGCGGGGCATCGGCTCGTGAGCACCGAGAGCCCCGGGCCAGCACGCTCAGCCCCCTCTTCACCTCTCCCGTGGTCGGTAGCGCTCGATCGGGCCTGCCGCTTCCAGGCGCCCGTCCACGAGGGTGGATATGGCGCCGTGACCGCAGGCGACCAGGCACCGCCTGCCGGACGGCGCACGTTCTTCATCCAGATCCGTGATCATATCAAGCAACGCCCGGCGTTCCTGGCGCGCAAGCTCGCTATCGACGTTGACCGATGTCACCAGGAAATCCGCGAGCGAGTTGTAGCGTTTCCGGTCCTCATCGAGGCTCCCAAAGTTGATCAGGGTATCGGCGGTGAAGATGATACCGTGGGCGGGGCAGAAGAAATAGACCTGACCGTGCAGGTGCCCGCCCAGGGACTCGAGGACCTCGAACTCAAGGTCGTGGATCGTGAAGCGATCGAGGATGGGGAAGATCGAGCGCATACCGATCTTCTCCGCCGGGAAGAGCTCCGGGTTCTCCGGCGGGGTGAAACGTGAGAAGAGGTTTATGATGGTCGTGTAGACCTCCTCAAGTATCGAGGCCTCACTGCGCGAACCGTAAGCGCGGTTCGCCTGGTGGATGATCGCAAGCGATCCTGAGTGCATATACGCCTCCGCATCAAAGAGTCCGCCCGCTCCGCAGTGGTCGGCATCGGCGTGGGTGATGTAGATTCGCCTGATCTTTCGAAGATCCCCGAGACCGTAATGCTGGAGCATCCGCACAACGTCCTGGTGGTAGATGCCGTAGCCGGTATCGATCATGACGGTCTCATCCGGTGCGCAGAGGAGGAATATGTTTCCGCCGCCTGGCATCTGGAAACAGACGACCTCGACAGCATCGCTGACCTGGATGCGCTGAAGATCCGCGTAGAACCCCTCCCCGGTGGTGTCCCGGAGCGTTCTCCCTGTGCAGAGGATGCACTCAAAGACCTCTTCCGGGTTCTGGCCGAGGCTGTAGAGCTCCTGGACGATATGATTGACATCATGCAGGAGATTGAGCAGGAACTCATCCTCTGCTGTCCCGATAAGCCTCCTCACCGCCTGGGCGAACCTGACGTAGAAGACGGTGTCATCGAGCCTCTCCCCGGTCGTGTCATACTCGAGGATCTCAAGCCGATAACGCGATTTCAGGCGGTCGAGCAGGTTCTCAGCGACTGTGGACTCCTTGACATTCAGGCTTATGGTGACCCTCCCGGGGTCGCATCGCCGGTCATCGAAGTCGATGTAAGCGATGTTTGCGCCCGCTCCGGTGATGTAGGTGAGGAGTTCGAAGAGGGCGCCGGGCTGGTGGGGGAGGTATACCGAGAACTTGAGGAACCCGAGCGTCGGAAGTGTCTCCTGGAGGTAGCCGATCGCATGGAGGTCTTCCTTCATCCGGGAGCAGGTCCCTGGAGAGGCGGTCACCTCAAAAAAGACCGTGGCAGGGTCGATCCTGCGGTCGTACTGGATGCGGTTGATGTTGCCCGAGTAAGATTTGATGATCTCGGCCGCGCGGTGGAGCGCGCCCGGTTCATTGGGCATTCTTGCGACAAAGGAGTATCGGAACACCTGGTTCACACCTTGAGTTGCAGATACGTGAGTGACCGTCCTATATCCACTTTCTCCTGTGCCTCGCGGGTCGGGGGGACAGGAAAGAGGGTACCCGGGGTCTCCGGTACGCTGGAAGGTGGCGCTGCCTGCATACCGGGGTGGCCCCATCCGGTTCGGGATCTGGCGGCAAAGAGGAAGCATGAACCGCCCCCGTCATCGGTCTCTACGGCCCGGTCGTCGGGGTTGACTGGTTCGCGGACCGGAACCGTTCACGGCCGGGCAACCTTCGAGTGGAGGGTCCGTGCCCAGGCCCGGACAGCCTCGAGATCGCGGAAGTCCCCCGCCTCTGCCCTGATGAGCTTGATGATCGCGCGGTCCGTCACGGAGAGGCGGCTGCTCTCCAGCCTTCCCGGGAAGATGCCGATATCTATGGGGTTTACGAGCATCCGCACCTGACCCATCGAGGCCTCTGCCCTCATGATAGCATCAGGCGTCCCGCTCATGACCGTGAGCCCTACAGCGAAGTAAGCGACCGGCATGTCGCGCAGACGCTTCTGGTGTCGCTCAACAAAGACCTGCGCCTCGGGGAGCCACTTTCCCATATATATCGGACTCCCGAGGATGACCGCCCTGTACGGGGTGAGATCATCGACTTCATCGACCCTCCGCAGATCGACCGTAGCCCCTGATTTCCGGAGTTCATCGCTGACCACCTCCGCCACCTCTGCGGTCGAACCGTAACGGGTGGCATAGGCAACAAGAATCGTATCTCCCATAATGGATGTATATCGCGCCTGATCGGTCTTATTTATTGCGGGATGGTGGGAGCTGGGTTTTTATGGATCACCTCCTCATTAAACGCGGATGATGAGCAGAGAAGAGAGTGCTGGAGTATGGTACCATAAAGGGCAGACCTGCTGCACCACAGGAAAATTTGATAGAGCGATCGTCTGCTACAACAGGGCGCTTGAGATCTCCCCTGACGATCCTGTTGTATGGAAACGAAAAGGCTTTGTTCTTCTCAAGATCGGTCGTTACAACGAGGCGGTTGCCTGCTACGATCGGGCGCTCGAGCTGGATCCAGAGGATGCGACCGCGTGGCAACGCAAGGGCTACGCCCTCGCCCACCTCGGGGCGCACGCTGATGCCATCGCCTGCTGTGATCGGGCGATCGCGCTCTCCCCCGAACGCATCATCGCCTGGCAGAGCCGGGGATGGTTGCTCGGGCTCATGTGCCGGTATGGTGAGGCGACCGACTGCTATGAGAAAGTCCTTGCGATCGACCCCGGCCGGGACTCGGCGGCATGGCACCGGGAGCGGATGTGCGAGAGAAGAGATCTCGAAGCGCTTGCATCCGAGGTTCGGGAGGCGGAGCAATCCATCGAGGTGCCGGCCTGTATCCGCGAGGTGATAGCGGAGCGGGACTACAGGAACATCGAACTTGCGCGGGCGGTGGTCCGGGAACTCGCCCGCCAGGCGGGGAGGCCAGTGGTTCGGAGACCGTGATCGCAGGGAGAGTTCACTCTCCTTCGCGCGCACGATTGTCCGCCCCAGGGCTAGATCCCGGTGCCGGCCATATCGAACAGGGTGGCGGAACCGGTGATACATCTCATGATGACACTGCTGACTGTTGTCTCGTAGGTGGATATCCACAGGATCCCGGGTCTGCTCTGTCCTGATCTCGTCTGTCATCTCGTTCCACCCCGGACTTGCGCAAGTATGATTGAAAAGAGGGATTCCTGGCCATTTTCTTCGCCCGCGTACCAGGGTTCTGGCACGCAATATGTTAATATAATTTAGTTGATAAATCACAATATGTGACTAAACTTAATTAACTTTGAGGGAAAACTGTATCCACATGGCTGATGCAGGATCGACGAGATCACCTCACCCGGAACCGGTCGGCGCTCCACCGGAGGCCCGGTTGCACACAGTCGATGTAACATCGACCCCATCCGTATCAGATCGAGAGGTGCCTGACTACCGGTTCCGGTTTATCCTCCTGGTACTCACCGCCGCTTCCTGCGTCATCGCCTCGTTTATCGTCGGTAGATTCTCGATAGGCATATCCGACGCCGTTCTCATCCTCCTCTCGCCGGTCGTTCACTTCGCCATGTCGGTGGATGTCCCGATCCTGGGTGACATCATTCACGCTCTTCTCACGCCGGTCCTTCCCGTGATGGAGACCTGGGACGATGCGATGTACAGTGTTGTCTTCAACATCCGCCTGCCGCGGATTCTTGCAGCATTTCTTGTCGGGGCTGCCCTGTCGACGGCCGGCGCCGCATACCAGGGAATGTTCCAGAATCCCCTCGTCTCCCCCGATATCCTCGGAGCATCCGCCGGTGCCGGTTTTGGTGCAGCCCTCGCTATCTACTTTTACCTCGGGACCGGCGCGATCACAATCTTTGCGTTCGCCGGGGGACTTGTTGCGGTCGGCACCGCGTATGCAGTCAGTCGCCTGACGAGGGGAAACCCCACCCTCGGTATGGTTCTTGCCGGAATCCTTGTCGGCAGTCTTTTTTCCGCATCCACCTCCTACATCAAACTTGTCGCCGATACCAACGATCAACTGCCAGCCATCACCTACTGGCTGATGGGCAGCCTTGCCGGCGCGACCATGGAAGATGTGTACTTTGCGGGTGTGGTGATCATCATCGGCCTCATCCCTCTCTACCTGCTCCGCTGGAGGATGAACGTCCTCACCCTCGGCGAAGATGAGGCGAAGAGCATGGGGATCAACACTCACCTGCTCCGCCTGATCGTGATCCTCTGTGCGACGCTCGTTACAGCGGTCGCCGTTTCCATCTCCGGTATCATCGGTTGGGTCGGTCTCGTGATTCCACATTTTTGCCGGATGATCTTCGGCTATGACTACCGCAGGGTCATCCCTGCAGCAGTCATTATGGGCGGCGGGTTTCTTCTGCTGGTGGATGATTTCGCCCGGACGATTGCAACCACCGAGGTGCCGCTCGGCATCCTCACATCGTTTGTCGGAGCACCGATCTTTGCTTACCTGTTGATGATGGGGGGGAGGCGATCATGAGACTGGAGATATCCCATCTCTCCTTTGCCTATGGCAGGCGCACCCGCCTGGTCCTGGATGATGTCTCGTTCTCGGTGAAGGAAGGCGATCTCCTCGCTGTTCTCGGGCCGAACGGCGTCGGGAAAAGTACGATGTTCCGGTGCATTCTCGGATTTTTGCGAAATTATCGGGGCAGCATCCAGTTGAATGGTCTGGACATCAAGAACCTCGATCACAGGGAGATCGCAAAGTACGTTGCCTATATCCCCCAATCGACGCATCCCATCTTCAACTACACGGTGCTGGATGTGGTCCTGATGGGCCTGACCAACCAGGTGCGGTTGCTTGGTACACCGAACCAGGACCACATCGATGAAGCGTACGCGGCGATGGAGAGTCTTGGTATCGCCCATCTTCAGAATGCAGGGTACAGTGAGATCAGTGGCGGTGAGCGGCAGCTTGCCCTGATCGCCCGGGCGCTTGTACAGAAGGCAAAGATCCTGATCATGGATGAGCCGACGGCAAACCTCGACTATGGCAACCAGTTCCGGGTGATGTGCCGAATATCGGACCTCGCGAGGGATGGCTACATCATCATTCTCTCGACCCACAACCCGGATCACGCATTCCTGTATGCAAACCGGACGCTGATGATCTACGGCGGGCGGGTGATCGCCGATGGAACGCCAGAAGGTGTCCTGGATGCAGACCTGATCAGGGAGGTCTACGGCATGGATGTACACATCGAGGACTACCAGTACGGCTCACGCCGCCATAAGCTCTGCATCCCGATCGAAGGGGGTGTCGGGAAGCACGAGTAGCGATCTGTCAATAATATCTGATTTACTTATCTGTGTTTTTAATGATAATAGTTTAATACAGGTACGCCCAGATCATACCTGTATCGTTCCCGCATTTGGGGGTGTACGTATGAAGACAATGATGAAATTGTTCATGATTCTCGCTCTCCTCTCCGCCACAGTCGTTGCATCCTGTAGTGCCGCCGGGGAGACGCGAACCTTTATCGACGATGTCGGCCGGGAGATCACCCTGCCGATCGATATCAACGCGGTCTCGCCGTCCGGTCCCCTTGCGCAGATCGTGCTTTACTCACTCGACCAGGATCTCTTCGTGAGTGTCTCCAGCGAGTTTACCGATGCCCAGGCGAAGTATATCGATCCCCGGCTTCTGACACTTCCGGTCACCGGCCAGTTCTACGGCTCCAAAGCTTCAACCATGAACCCGGAATCGATCATGGAGCTGGACAAACAGCTCAACATCGATGTGGTCCTGGATATCGGTGAGGCAAAGCAGACCATTAAGGTGGATCTTGATGATATCCAATCAAAGACCTGTGTGCCATTCGCATTCATCACCCAGAACAGGCTCGAGGACATTCCCGGCTCCTACGTGAAACTCGGCGAACTCCTCTCCCGCCCGGAACGCGGCCAGGAACTCTCTGATTACGTCTCTGCGCTTCTTACTGAGTTTGATACCGGCATGACAGCGATCGGCGACAACAAAAAGTCCCTGATCTACGTGACCGCCATCGACGGTAACTCCGTATTCATGATCGGGAGAGGGTCGTACCATGCCGAAGTTATCGATTATATCGGAGACAACCTCGCAAAACCCGCGGCGGCCGGTTCCGGGATGGGTGATGAGTACACAATGGAGGATATCCTTCAGCTGAACCCGGACTACATCATCGTGGGATACGCCGACGGGCACACCTACTACAACCAGATCATAACGGGCTCGATGTGGCAGTCGCTTCCTGCGGTCAGGAACGGCGATGTCTACGAGGCACCCTACGGTCCGTACAACTGGATGGGCGGTCCGCCGTCGATTCAGCGGTTGCTCTCGATGATCTGGCTCGGGAACCTGATGTACCCGGATATGTTCGATTACGGGATTGACGATCGCGTCAGGGAGTTCTACTCGCTCTTCTTCAAGTACGACCTGACTGATGCAGATCTGGACGATCTGATGGTGTACGCAAAACCTGCCCCGGCATCTGCGTCAGCACAGGCAACCACGCCGACACAGGCCCCGGCCCCGCTCTTCGGCGTTCTTGTCGGTCTCGCCGTAGCAACGGTTGTTGCCGGGAGGGGGCGCAACCGGTGAAGGATGGCGGTCGACTACATCGCTCTCTGGAATGAGCAGCACGAGGCGGCGAACCGCCAGAAGCAGGTCTGGAATGGTGGTAAGAGTTTCTGGGAGGACCCGGAGAACGTCCGCCGGTTTGTGGACCGGATGATAAACAGCGATCGATCGCGCATCGAGAACCAGCTTGCGGCGATGCAGATCCCCGCCGGATCCACGGTGCTCGACATCGGGGCAGGTCCGGGGACGCTCGCCGTCCCCCTTGCTCTTGCGGGCTGCGACGTCACGGTCGTGGAACCGTCCGCCGGAATGCGGGCCGCGCTGAAGGAGTACCGAGAGATGGTCGGCGCCCCGACGATCCGTGAGATCCCTTCCCGGTGGGAGGACGCGGATCCAGCGGAGGTGGGGCAGCATGATGTGGTTGTCGCTTCGTTCTCCCTTGCGCTGGATGATATCGCTCTTTCCCTGAAAAAGATAGACGCGGCGGCGAGGCGGTCGGTACACCTGTTCTGGTTCCTGACGCTGCCAACGTGGACACGGGCGAACATCAGCCTCTGGCCGGAACTCCACGGAAACGAGTTTGCTGCCGAGCCAACGGCAGACCTTCTCTGGAACTGTTTGTGCCAGCTCGGGATATACCCGGATATCACGGTTGAGCATGTGGAGAAGGGGCAACACTATCTGACCGTGGAAGAGGCTGTTTTCGACTATTGCCGGCGCCTTTACGTCCAGGATGATCGTCAAAGGGAGATCGTCACTTCTTTCGTGCATGAGGGGATCGCGCGGACAGAGGCCGGCTTCGCCATCCCGAAGGCTTCAAAGACGGCCCATATCCGGTGGGAGAAGTGACTATTCCCCGGGAATCTGCAGGGCTCTCACGCGGTCGATGGGGGATGTGTGCGGCCGTAACCCTCCGGGCCGACACCTCTCCCAAAAAAGAATGAATAGTCTCACCGGTGCGCAAAATACGCGCTCACCCGGCCATCCTCGACCGAGTCGATCCGGGCAAACCCGATCCGCTCGAACTGGACGACATTCCCCACCTCTCCCGCGACGAGCGGTTCGCAGAACCCCTCGACGTCCCCGTCCTGCGTGTGGAGAGTGCAGGGGATCCCGGCACCTGCCGGCAACCACTGGATGATCGGTGCCTTCTCGCGCCGGGCATCCTCAAGCGCCTCCCCGGCGTACGTGAGGTGCGGGGTATCCCCATCCCACGCTATCCTGACGTTATAGAGATCCTTGAGCCTGACCATGCTCCGCCCGGCGATATCGGCCCGTGGGAGGAGGATCACGCCCTCCGCGACGAGTGTCCTGATCCCCCGTTCGGGATCGCCCGGGTGGAGGAGCGCGTGGGCTTCGTGGACTGGCGCCCCCTCCACGGTGACCTCGACCGGATCTGGCACAAAGAAGTAGCGGTTCGCCTTCGGGTCGATGACCTCCTTGTTCCGGGCATAGAGGTTCTCCCATGAGAACGTTATATCCGTCTCCCCCATACCGATATCGACCATGGCGTTCCTGACCGCTTCGGGCTCGATCCCCCGGCGCGCTATCGCCCGGAGTGTGCCGAGGTGAACGTCATCCCAGCCGGTATAGAGACCGCTCCTGATCCCCTCCCGCATGCTTGATGTCGAGAGGACGACCCCGGATATCCCCATCCGGCCGTAGTGGTAGTAGACCGGCGACTTCCACCTGAAGTAATCGAATATATGCCGCTGCCTCCCCGTGTTTGCTATATGATCCTTCCCCCGGATCACGTGGGTGATCCCGAGCAGGTGGTCGTCCACCGCGACCGAGAAGTTCATCAGCGGAAAGACCGTTGCGTCCACCCGGGGATGGATGGGGGTGTTCACGATCCGCATCGCCGAGTAGTCCCGCATCGCCGGATCGGGGTGGGTGAGGTCCGTCTTCACCCTGACGGTCGCATCCCCTTCATAAAATTCTCCATCGAGCATCTGCTGCCAGAGCTCCAGGTTCTCATCGACGGTCCGGTCCCGGCAGGGACATGCCTTCTTCTGGAGCTTCAGATCCCTGAAGCGTTCGGCGTCGCAGAGACAGACGTAAGCGCCACCGATCTCGATGAGCTTTTTGCACCAGTCGTAGTAGATATCGAGCCGATCACTCTGGTAGACGATATCGGTTATACCGAGTCCCAGCCACTCGATATCATCAAGCACCATCCCGTAGGCTTCGGTATCAACCCTCCGCGGGTCCGTGTCCTCGATACGGAGGACATACCGGCCTCCATACCGCCTGACGTAGTAGTCGTTCAGGATGGATGCCCGGGCGTGCCCGAGGTGGAGCGGTCCGCTCGGGTTTGGCGCAAACCGCATCACGACGCCACCCTCCGCACCCTGAAGGGCGGGGAGCTCCCGCTCATGTTCATGGGTCTCGGTGAGTTCAGCGAGGAGCTCAGGGGCGATCTCTTCAAGGAGCCTCTCCCGTTCGGGGCCGCTCAGGGCCGCCACCTTCGCGGCGGCCTTCCCCGCCAGTGGACCGATCTCGCGGACGCGGTTCCGGAACTCCGGGTGCTTCCCGAGCACCGTGCCGATGACCGCTCCGCTCTTCGGGGGGCTGTTATGCTTCACCGCATTCTGCAGGGCGTATATGAAGAGCAGATGCTCGAGATCAGCGTCCATAGCCCTCAGAAACTCCGGTCTATAAAGAAATCTGCGATCTCGGCGAGCAAGCGTCTCTCTTCAGAGTCCGGGAGGATCGAGAGCGCTTCCTTCGCCACGGTCGCCCGCCTGACCGCTATCGCCCTGACCTCGTCGATGATGCCTGCATTCTCAAGCAGGGTGATGACCTCGGCGATCTCCTCTGGTGTGAGTTCTCTCCGGTAGGACGAGAGATCAAGCCCCTTCTCTCTGGCTTTGATCGCTATCAGGGTCTGCTTTCCCTCCCGGATATCCGATGCCTGATCCTTCCCGCTCTTCTCGCTGCTCGCATAGAGGTCGATCAGGTCATCCTGTATCTGAAAGGCGATACCGCTGTTCACACCGAACTGGTAGAGAGCATCAGCCTGGATGGGGTTTGCGCCGGCGAGGATCCCGCCGATGGCGGCGGCGGCACCATAGAGCACGCCGGTCTTCTTGCTGACCATCTCCAGGTACTCCATCTCCGAGACATCCTCCCTCGTCTCAAACGCTATATCCATGCTCTGCCCATCGCATATATCGGTACACGTCCGCGCAAGCATCGTCGTTGCCCGGACTTTTGCGGTATCCGCGGCGTCGGAGAGGCAGATAAACTCAAACGCCTTTGCATACAGCACGTCTCCTGCCAGGATCGCCGTCGGTTCACCCCAGACCGTATGCACCGTCGGGACACCGCGCCGGGTGGCATCCCCATCCATGATGTCGTCGTGGATGAGGGTGAAGTTGTGCGTCAGTTCAAGCGCGAGAGCTGCCGGGAGCAGGTCATCCGAGCTCCCCCTCTTCACCGCATCCGCAGAGAGTATAACAACCGCCGGACGGAGTCTCTTTCCACCGGCGAGCAGCAGGTGAGCGCTCGCCTTGAAGAGATCCCCGTGGAGATCCCCGAAGTAGCGGTTGATCACTTTATCCATTCTCTCAGCGTTCTTCTCCAGATAGTCTTCAAGCGTCGTCATGCCCGATCTCTCTACTTTAGCGGAATTTTCTGGCCGTTCCTCAAGACGTGGAGGTCGTTTCCAAGGGTATACCCGAGTTCCTCCGAGAACTTTGCGTAACTCCCGGTCATGTCGATATCACCGTGGGCCGGGATTACATGCTGGGGGTTTAAGAGGTGCAGGAACTCGTAATGGTCCTCCCGGTACGCGTGACCCGAGACGTGGAGCTCATCAAATATCCGCACACCCGCCATCTTTGCTCGTGCCTCGACGAGGTAGCGCTGCCCGTAGTTCATCGGGTTCGGGATAACCTTCGCGGAGAAGAGGATCTTATCGCCCTTCTCCAGCCTGTAGGGCGTATCTCCCATAACAACCCTCGTCAGTATGGCCCCCGACTCACCCTGGTGACCTGTGACGATCGGGAGGAACTTATCCTTCCCGGTCTTCATGATCCGCCTGAGCGTCCGGTCAACGGTCCGCCGGTTGCCAAACATCGAGAGCGAGTCCGGGAACCCGACCAGTTTCAGCTGTTCGGCCGCCGAGCTGTACCGCTCCATCGAACGCCCGAGAAGGACCGGTTTTCTCCCGATCTCGTGTGCGCATTCCGCGATCGTCTTGACGCGAGCGATGTGCGACGAGAACGTCGATACGAACATGGCGCTCTTATCGTCCTCGTAACTCGTTATGGTATCCCTGACGAGATCCCGTGCGATCTTCTCGCTCGGACAGCGTCCCTTCTCGCTGACGTTCGTGCTCTCGACGATCAGGGCGAGTACACCCTCCTTCCCGAGTTGGCGCAGCCGGGCGAAGTCTGGCGGTTCCCCGAGCACCGGCGTCCGGTCGAGTTTAAAGTCGCATGCGTAGACGATCGCGCCTCGCGGTGTGTGCAGGACCGGAAAGACGGTATCTATGATCGAGTGCTGGGTCCGCACAAACTCAAGCGTGATGTGCGGGGAGATGGTATAGCGCTGCCCGGCCTTCAGGGCAAAGAGCTTATTATTCACTCCGAACTTCTGTTCGCCTGCAATCTGTTGCCTGATCAGTTCTGATGTATAGGGTGTGCTGATGATCGGGGCGTTGTACCGGTGTGCAAGTTTTGGTATTGCACCGATATGGTCCAGGTGCCCGTGTGAACAGACGATCGCTTTCACACTCCCCTCTATCGCGTTCATTATGGTGTCATCAGGGATGGCCTTCATCTCGATCAGGTCCAGAGAATGCATGTTCTCAATATCGGCATCCTCATGGATCATCACCTGGTCGAGGCGCAGGCCCATATCAAAGATGACAATCTCTTTTCCGCAGCGGACGGCAGTCATATTTCTGCCGACTTCGTTATACCCGCCCACTGCTACAACTTCAATATCCATGTAGCCTCCTCGTAGGAATTTTTGTAATTAACCAATCTTTTCAATCATCTGCCGGGTCAGTCCGGTTATATACATCCGTGCGCGTGTAAGATCCTGTATTGTCCTGGATCCTGTCAGGAACATCGCAACCTCGAGCTCGCGGTGGATCGCCTCGATGGCCGCAGAGAGCGCTTCATCGCTCTCCATGGCCGGTTTTAAGAGGGGGAGCGCCATGCCCCCGAGATCTGCCCCGAGCGCGATCACCTTTGCGATATCTATTCCTGATCGCAGTCCACCCGTTGCAATAATCGGGTTTCCTGCATCTCGCACCTCGCAGAGGCTCACCACCGTCGGTATGCCCCAGGAGAGGAACGCTCTCCCGAGGCTGGCAAGGGTCGGGTCCTTTGCCCTGAGGCACTCGATCTTTGCCCAGGACGTTCCCCCGTACCCGCCGATATCGATGGCGCTTGCTCCTGCTTCCCGGATTTTTCGTGCAGTCTCGGCTGATATGCCCGAACCCGTCTCCTTCACGATGACCGGGTAGGAGAATTCTTCGCAGAGGTTGCGCAGTGCTTCCAGGCATCCCTCAGCGTTATGGTCGCCTTCAGGCTGAATCGCTTCCTGAAGCGAGTTGATGTGAATGGCGATCGCATCCGCCTCGATCATCTCGACAGCCCGCTCTGCCCACTCGATACCGTGGTCGCGGAGCTGGATGATCCCGAGATTCGCACAGAGGAAGGCGTGAGGCGCCTCCTCCCGCACAACGACGAAGCTATCCTCCAGTTCGGGCCTTTCCAATGCCGCTCGCTGAGAACCGACACCCATGCCGAGGTTATACCGCTCAGCAGCTCGTGCAAGCCGCCGGTTCACCTCAAGGGTATCCGGATGTCCTCCGGTCATCGCTGCAATGAAGAGGGGGGAGGAGAGGTCTCTATCGAGGAACCGGGTCCGGGTCTCGATCGCGTCCATGTCGCACTCCGGGAGGGCGTTATGGACCAGCCGGATATCATCAAAGCCGGCGTCTCCGGCCTCGATGGGCCTTTCACAACAGATTATCAGGTGATCCCGTTTCCGCGATGATGTGAGGGTCTCTTCAGTCATGAAATACCTCTCCTGGTCACGATCGTCCCGCCATGCCCGGCGCCGGCCAGGAACCGGCCGACATTTGAGACATGGAAGATGTGCGAATCGGTGCCGGCATCAGCGAGTGCCAGGAGTTCTTCGATCTTGCCTCGCATACCACCGGTAACGTCGGTGTTCCCCGATCCGCCGATATCGAGTCTCTCTGCTATCTCTCGATCGATACACGGGACGACCGAGCCGTTCTGCAGGACGCCTGAGACATCGGTCGCAAGCCCCACACGCCTGCTCCCGAGAGCAGTGGCAAGCCGGGTCACCAGCTGGTCTCCCGAGACTATGCAGGCTCCCCTCTGACGGTCCATCACCACATCACCGTGCAGCACGGGCACAATGCCGTGTCCAGTCATTTCGGCGATATGGCGGGTCTCAAACGAGACCAGGCGTCCGCATTCAGCGAGAGCGAGGGCGAGAGGGTGGATACCGATCGCCTCGACGCCTGCATCGCGCAGGGCATCGACGACAGCGGCGTTCAGGCGGGAGACGGCGGCGTGGGTGTGGTAGACCCCGGGGACGTTCTCTCCATCGAGACCGTCGTTTATCCTGTAGCGCCGGGCCTCCGGGTGCCCGCACGATCCTGCGCCATGGACGAGAACGAGCGCCTGAGCGTTCTGCGCGATCTGGCCGGCGATCTCGCGCAGGCGGGCGTGGTCGATGACACATCCGCCCGATTTATCGGTTATAACGCTCCCGCCCAGTTTCAGTATAACGATCTCAGTCATGCTTCTCTTTTCTCGCGCCATCGGTGTCGATGGTGGTGATGATCGCCTTTCCTTCACAGGCCTCAATGGCGCCGGCAACCCGGCTCTTCGCGCGCCGTGGGCAGAGGGCTATGATACACCCGCCGCCCCCTGCTCCTGTTATCTTCGCCCCGTAGGCACCGCTCGCCCTCGCCGCAAGTATGAGCCTGCTGCTTGCAGGGTGCCCCACACCGAGCGCCTCAAGGAGGGCGTTGTTCATATCCATGCACCTCCCCAGTTCCTTCGGGCGGTTGATGGTATGGAGGGCTTTGAGCGTCACGGCGCCGATGGCGTCCAGGATTGGGTTTGCGATATCGGGATGCTCCCGTGCGAGGTTTCCAACCTGCTCCACCATCTTTGCGGTGCTGTGCGGCACCATGGTATTCCCGATAACGATCTGTAACCCCTGCGGGGGGAGGCGCCGTTTGGAGTTCCCGGTGATGAGGACGATCCCGCCGTTTGTGGAGACGTATGTGTCGGTGGGGCTCGCCCGGCCCTTCTGGACCTTTTTTTCGATGGCAAACGCCATATCCGCTATAGCCTCACGGGTCCGCCCGAGATTGAACTCGTCGTTGATCGCACAGAGGGTCGCCACCGTCACCGCGGCCGATGACCCGAGACCCGATGAACTCTGGAGCTGCGAGTGGACATAGACACTCCCCCGGACGCCCATCCTCCTGAAACACTCGTTGATGTAGGGCGATCGGGGTCGTGTCGGGTTGCGGGACTTTCGCACCGTGACAAAGACACGGGGCTTTATCGCCATCGCTACACCGGGTTTTCCGTAGACCACTGCGTGCTCGCCGAAGAGGAAGACCTTGCCCGGCGCGCTCCATGTTGCCAATCAGATCACCGCTATCGCTGCATACCCCACTACCTGATTGAAGTCTCCCGTCGCATCACCGCTGGTTGTATACCGTAACAGCTCCCCTCTCTCTGCTCCGAGCGCCCGGCAGGCGATACACATGGCAGCTATTGGACCATAACCGCATACCGTAGCGCCGGTCTCCTGGAGACGGCGATAAAATTCCGGAACATCCAGATCTTTGAGCGCGTCGATCACGTAGAGATCCTGCCGGCGGGCCACCTCATCCGGGAGGTAGTGAGAGAAGTCGCTTGAAGCGACGATCCGCACGTCTCTTCCCGTCCGGTCAATCGCCTGGAGCAGGCGTTCTGCGAGGTCTGCCGCGGCCTCGTAGTCCTGGTCTCCCATCATGATAGGGGCGATCCTCGCCCTCGGGAACCGGTACTTGATGATAGGTACCTGCACCTCGATAGAGTGCTCATTCCGGTGCGCCGCTTCATCGATATCGATATCCAGAGCATCGATGAACTCTGTATCGGTATCGACAACTCCAGACGGTGTCTCCCACGGCACGGCGGAGGCAGAGGTCATGTATCCCCGGTGACTCGGGCCGATGACGACAAGCGTGCCGTCGAAATCAGGTGGTATGGTAGAGAAAGCACAGGCTCCCGTCTCCCCTGAGTAAATGTAACCCGCGTGGGGAGTGACGATACCCCGGGCGTCGATGCCCGGGGCCCTCACCTGGAAGAATGTCTCCAGCAGCTGCTCCAGATGCCGGGGCTCGGCAGGATAGAACATTCCTGCTACACTGCATGGGCGCATGTCCATCTATATCTGAGCTTCTTTTGTGCTCCGTATCTTATAACTCTGTCTCGAAGTCTTCGGGCGTGAGTGACGTGGCCACTCCGTGCAGGCGGAGGAACTCCTTTGTCAGGAGATAGTAGATCATCGAGAGTGCTTTCCTGCCCTTGTTGTTGGTCGGGATGACCAGATCGATATGCTTGGTCATGTTGTTTGTGTCACAGAGGGCGACGATCGGAATACCCGCCTGGACAGCTTCGTTGATCGCCTGCGCATCCCCGATCGGGTCGGTCACCACGATCACATCCGGCTCGATGTACTTGTTCAGGCGCTGGTTGGTGAGCATCCCGGGGATAAACCGACCGATGACCGCCATGCCGCCGATGGCATCGGCGAACATCTTCGCCGGGTACTGGCCGTACTGCCGGGAGGTGACAACGAGGATCTTTGCCGGTTCGTATTGTGCGAGGAACTTCGCGGCGGTCTTGATCCGCTCATCCGTAGCCTGGATGTCCAGGATGTACAGCCCATCTCCGCGGACGCGGTAGATGTACTTCATCATGTCCTTGTTCTTCTGCTGGGTGCCGATATGCACGCCCGCTGCGAGGTACTCTTCTACAGGTATCAGTGGTTCTTTCAGTTCGATCTCAAGTTCGTTTCCAGTCAAGCTAGATCAGCTCCTCTATGCGAATCAGTTCATTGAGTTTGGCTATCCTCTCCCCGCCGACGACGCCGGTCTTGAGGAATATACATTCAAACGCTGTGGCCAGGTGGGCGATCGTTGTATCCGTGGTCTCTCCGGACCGGTGGCTCATGACCGTCTCCATGCCGTTCTTCTGGGCGAGGCGTATCGCCTCGAAGGTCTCGGTGAGCGTTCCTATCTGGTTTGGTTTGATCAATACGCAGTTTGCCGCGCAGGTCTCGATGCCCTTCGTGATCCTCTCAACGTTGGTCACGAAGAGGTCGTCCCCGCAGATCAGGCAACGGTCCCCGACTGCTTCTGTCAGGTCGGCGAATGCCTCAAAGTCCTCCTCGAAGAGCGGATCTTCGATGTAGATGAGGTCGTAGCGGTCTACCAGGTCTGCCATGTAGGCGACCTGCTCCTCGCGGGTCCGCGTCGCATCCTTGTAGTGGTACCGCTCGCCGTCCCAGAGTTCACTTGCCGCGACGTCGATTCCCATACGGACCTCGACGTTCGTCTCATCCGAGACGGTGGCGATCGCGTCGGTGATGATCTCAAATGCTTCGGTATCGGATATAGCGGGCGCCCAGGCTCCCTCGTCTCCTTTACCTGCGAGTTTACCCTGCTCCTGCAGGATCTTCTTCACCGTTCTATGAACGGCGGCATTCACAAAGACGCCTTCCGTTGCGCTGGAGGCGCCGGTAGGAACTACCAGGAACTCCTGGATGGATGTAGCACCGGAGGCGTGTGCGCCGCCGCCGATGACGTTGCCCAGGGGCAGGGGCGTTTTGTCGGCGAACGTACCCCCCAGGTAGTGGAAGAGGTCGAGATTGAGGGACGACGCGGCTGCCTTTGCGCACGCAAGTGAGAGCGCTACCGCGACATTTGCACCGATCGAACTGAAGTCGGCCGTCCCGTCGATCTCCCGCATCCGCGCGTCGAACGTGATCTGATCGCGAGCATCCTCGCCGATGAGTGATGGAATCAGGTTCTTCTCTGCATCCCTGACAGCCTCCTCCGGCGGTCGCACCTTTGCCTCATAGGTCCCGGTACTGGCGCCGCTCGGCGCTGCTGACCGGCCAGATCCACCAGATGTGAATATCTCGGCCTCGACGGTCTCATTTCCGCGACTGTCCAGGATGATTCTCAGGTTTATCTCTTCGATGGTTGTCATCAGATCACTACTTTCTCTTCACCGTTATAGGGATCACGCCTTGATCAAACTCTTCCAGTGCTATCTCAAGCGGCTCTGTATTCATCGTTTTAATCAAAACCGGCGCACCCATCGATATCTGCAGAGCACGAGCCCCTATAATCCGCGCTCGTTCGTATCGGGTATAAGATTCCATCGTGCAGCCTCAAAACTTTAATAATAAAATGGGGT
>JAAYND010000084.1 GCA_012521035.1 Methanomicrobiales archaeon | reverse complement strand
TCCTTCATGGAAAAGTCCCTCGACCTCATCAATACCCGGATACGCGACGGTAACGCCCGGGTTGTTACCGCCGAAGAGATGCCGGCTATTGTCGACGAACTCGGAGAGGAAGGAGCGCTGGAGGAGGTCGATGTCGTCACGACCGGGACGTTCGGAGCGATGTGCTCCTCCGGGGCGTTCTTCAACTTCGGGCACGCCGACCCCCCGATCAGGATGGAGCGCGTCTGGCTCAACGACGTGGAGGCATACGCCGGCCTGGCAGCGGTCGATGCCTACCTCGGTGCGACCCAGGAGGCTGACTCCCCTGGCCGGGTCTACGGTGGCGCCCACGTCCTCGAAGACCTCATCGCTGGAAATACCGTGGAGCTCCGGGCGACCTCCCACGGGACCGACTGCTACCCGCGCAGGAGCATCACGACGGAGCTGCTGCTTGAGGATATGAACCAGGCGATCATGCTGAACCCCAGAAACTCCTACCAGTGCTATGATGCGGCGTCGAACAGCACCGATCGGACGCTCTATACCTATATGGGGAGCCTCCTCCCCCGGTGCGGGAACGTCTCCTACTCAGGCGCCGGAACCCTCTCGCCGCTCGCAAACGATCCCGGCTTCCGGGTCATCGGGGGCGGTGTCCCGATCTTCCTCGCCGGCGGCGAGGGGATGGTTGTCGGTGAAGGAACCCAGAGCTCTGCCGGCGGCGGGTTCGGGACGCTCATGGTGACCGGGGATATGAGGGGGATGCGGCAGGACTTCCTGCGTGCGGCGGTGATGAACGGCTACGGGGTGACGATCTATGTCGGTGTCGGCGTCCCGATACCGGTGCTCGATACCGGCATCGTCCGGAACACGGCGGTGCGGGATGAGGATCTCTTCACCGACGTCATCGATTACGGTATCCCCCGGCGGGACCGGCCATCACTTGCCCGGGTCAGCTACGCCGACCTGAGGAGCGGGTCGATCGAGCTCTGCGGGGAGGAGGTCCGGACATCGTCGCTCTCCAGTTACCGGCGGGCCCGGGCGGTGGCGCTGGAACTGAAGGGCTGGATAGAGGCGGGTAGGATGGAGCTTGCGCTTCCCACCCGGCGGATCGACTCAGCGAAGCGTGTAAAGCCCATGCGGGAGACGGCGATCACCCCCCGTGTCCGCGAGATCATGAACCGACAGGTGATCAGCATAACGGAGGATGAGGAGATACGGGTGGCGGCAAAGAGGCTCCTCAAGGACGAGACGAACCACCTCCCTGTCCTGGATGGCGACGGTCTCCTCGTCGGGATCATCACCACCTTCGACGTCTCAAAGGCCGTTGTTACCGACGGGAGGCTCCGGCAGGTGAAGGATATCATGACCCGGAAGGTGGTCAAGACGACGCCCGATGAACCGGTGGATGTCGCCGCCCGGAAGCTGAAGCAGAACAACATCAGCGCGCTCCCGGTGGTGGACTCGGCCAACCGGGTGGTCGGTATCCTCTCGGCGATCGATCTCGGGAAGCTCTTCGGCGGGGGGTGGCGGCAGTGAAACTCCTGCTGACGTTCTCCCGGAGAGGCCAGAAAGACTCCGGGCGCGAACCGGTGATCGCCCGGGTGGTTAAGGAGACCGGCGTCCTCATCAACGTGGAGAAGGCAAACATCGACTCCACGGCGGGCGAGGTGCTGATCGATATACCCGATAGCGACGCGGACCTCGTCAGGAAGCACCTCGTAGATATGGGCGTCACCGTCCGCGTCATGGAGAACGCCATCGTCCTCGATGAGGCCGAGTGTATCGATTGCGGGGCCTGCATCAGCATATGCCCCCAGGAGGTCTTCTCCTTCGATGATGAGTGGCGCCTCCAGGTGAACGCCGCGCGGTGCGTCCTCTGCGGCAGGTGCATACTCGCCTGCCCGCACTCCGCCCTCTCACAACTGGGATGATCCGGGAGCACTTCGAGTTCCGGCAGACGATCGCCACCATACTCGCCGACGATCCCCGGCACGTGGAGGCGGCAAAGGCCGGCATGATGCTCGCCCGGAAGGAAGTCGAGCGGCAGATCGCCGCCGATCCCTATTTTTCTGCGACGTTTGAGCCGTACTTCCCGGAGACTACAGGCCGGACCCCTGACCGCATGGTCCGGGCGGCCTCCTCGGCCGGTGTAGGGCCTATGGCGGCGGTGGCGGGTGCTATCGCCCGGGCGGGTGTGGAGGCGATGGTTGAGGCCGGGGCGGCGTTCGGCCTCGTCGATAACGGGGGTGATATAGCCCTCGTGAGTGACCGCGATATCCGGATAGGGATCTATGCAGGGGGATCGCCCCTGAGCGGGCGTGCCGCGTTTCTGCTACCGCCGGCAGATGAGATCCTCGGTATATGCACATCATCGGCGACGGTGGGGCCGTCGATCAGCCTCGGCGTCGCGGATGCGGTGACGGTCTTCTCCCCCGATGTCGCCCTCGCGGACGCCTGGGCGACGGCGATATGCAATCGGATAACGCGGGACGATAGATCGGTCCTCGACGAGATCGCCGGAACAGAGGTCCGGGGCGTCCTCGCCCTCATCGATGATATGGTGATCCGCCGGGGGGATCTTCCCCGCATCGTGCCGGCGCGGGTGGATGAGCGGTTGATCACGGCCGGGAGGCGGCCGGTCTAGAACCACTCGTCCAGGTACCCGGTCATCTCCCGGTATGCCCCCCGCCCGCTGAACCTGGCCTGCACGGCCTCTCCGTCGGTGAGAAGAATGCCCGGGTCACTCTCTTTCTGGTAGAAGACGACCTCGTAGATATCGATCTCATCGATGATGATCCCGTGGGCGAGGTCAGATGCCGCGCTGAGCTGGAGCCTCTCCATCGCCATTCTGCTCGGCCTCTCGCGGAAATAGTAGTAAAAGACCTGGTAGGCGTTGAGGAGGTCGGATCTGAGGAGCGCATCCCTGGTCTCTTCATCGAGCGTATCCAGCGCATCCGCAAGTAGTTCGTCATCGTCGTCACTCTCCTCAAAGAGTCTGTCGGCAATGTCTGCCAGTTCATCGTAGTCTACCATTGTACATCTCTCCGCGCCCCCGGGCGGCCTGTATTACCGGAATGGTGCGATGGAAGCATGAATAACTATATCGGTCTTCCCGAAAAAGGAATAAATGTGCGTGAGGAAGATCTGGACTGGGCCATATACCACCATATTCCCGAAAACGGCGGCGTTACGACTGATGACCTGGCGGAGGCCACCGGGCTTGAATGTGCCCTGATCAGCGCATCCCTTGAGCGCCTTGAGCACTACCTCCTGATCCGGCGGTCGGGGGAGACGGTCAGGCTCCTGACCGTCCAGGAGTCACTGATCGAGTGCCAGTGCCGGTATACCCCGGATCTGCCGTTTGTCATCGAGAACGGTGTCATAAAGGCAAAACGGAGCGAGGAGTGAGGAGATGCCCACCGTCGCGGTGCTCCGGATAGGCCACCGGCCCGAACGCGATCAGCGGGTGACGACCCATGTCGGGCTTGCGGCGCGGGCGCTCGGGGCCCGGGGTATGTACCTCGCTGCGGATGATCCCGGCGTCATCAAGAGTATCGAGGATGTTGTCGCCCGCTGGGGTGGAGACTTTTTTGTAGAGAATAACGTGATGTGGCGCCGGTGCATCGGGGACTGGAAGGCCGGCGGCGGCAGGGTCGTCCACCTCACGATGTACGGGCTCCGTATGACTGATGTCATAGACGATATACGGAACCAGGACCGGGTGCTCGTCGTGGTGGGGGCCGAGAAGGTGCCGGGGGATATCTACGGTCTTGCCGATTACAACGTCTCGGTGACCACCCAGCCCCACTCTGAGATCGCAAGCCTCGCCCTCTTCCTCGATCACCTCTTCGAGGGGAGTGAGCTCAACCGGGAGTACCCGGACGCGAAGATACGGATCGAACCCTCGGGTGCGGGCAAAAAAACGGTGGAGTCGTGAGAGGCCGGGTGCTCGTCGCCGGGTTTGCCACGCGGCATGTGGCGCAGTCGGCGCACCGGGCCGGGTATACGGTCTACGCCATAGACCACTTCTGCGATCAGGACCTCGCCTGGTATACAGAGGCCTGCGCCTCGTTCGACGAGGTCGCCGACCTCCCGGAGAAGATCGCTGATCTCGCTTCTTGCCACCCGGTGGACGCCCTGATCGTCACATCAGGCGCCGAGGATATCGGGACGACGATCCCGCTCTACGGCACCCCGCCCGCGAAGGTGGAGCGGTTCCTCGATAAACTCGAGATCCAGCGGTTCTTCGAGGGGCTGGATGTGTCGGTCCCGCCGCTCACGGATCGCTACCCGGTGATGATCAAGCCGCGCCGGGGGGCGGGAGGATGGCGGAATGTGGTTGCGCGGGCGGAGGAGGAACTCCGTCACTGGGTGGAGACCTGGCCGGATCTGCCCTACATCGCCCAGGAACTCGTCGAGGGGATACCCTCAAGCGTCTCCTGCGTCGCGGACGGCCACCGCGCGCGGGCGATAGCGGTCAACCGGCAGATCCTCCGGGGGGAGGGGGAGAGGGCGCACGGGTTTGCGGGGTCCGTCACCCCCTTCTCCCATCCTCTTGCCGGCGAGATGATCGCGTGCGCCGAGCGGATATCTGCTGCGTGCGGGTGCGTGGGCTCGATCGGGATTGATTTCATGGCCGGGACGCGACCCTGGGCGATCGAGATCAATCCCCGGTTCCAGGCCACCCTGGATACGGTGGAGATGGCGATCGGGGAGAGCATCTTTGCGATGCACGTGGATGCCTGTCGCGGCATTCTCCCGGCGGCGCGGCCTCTGGCGCGACAGGTAGCGGTCCGGCGGATCCTCTTTGCTGAGCGGGATATGCGGCTCTCCGTGGATCTGGCGCCGCTTGCCCCCCGGGTCGCTGATATACCCTGGCCCGGGACTGAGTTTGAGGAGGGGGGTGCCATCGTGAGCGTCTACGGATGCGGGGCGACCGAGACGGCGGCGTGCGCTGACCTGGAGAAGAACGTCGCGACCGTCCGGAGAGCGATCGGTATCCCGGGCCAGTTGTAGGGGAAGAGAATTAAGGATCGAGAGCCCATATGTGGTGGGTATTGATCCTTGCGCATCTATTATACGACTCTTGCGCGTCTATCATGCACTATGGGGGAGATCTGAGTTATGGTATCTATCACTGAATTGCTGGCCGATCAGGCGATCAGCGCCTACCTGTTCCGCATGGTCGGGGAGGAAGGACTTGAGCTTCTCAGGCGGTTCCCGGAGGGGGAGGAACGTAGCGATGAGGAACTCGCCGAGCTGACCGAGATCAACTTAAATACTGTCCGCCACACGCTCTACACGCTCTATGAGAAGCGACTCGCTGAGTACCGGCGGCTGAAGAACACCGAGACCGGATGGCTGACCTACCTCTGGCACCTCCGCATGGACCGTCTCCACTCTGTGATCGAGGAGGACATCAGGGATGCGCTTGAGCATCTCGATGCCCGGCTCGCCTACGAGGAGAAGAACGACTTTTATATCTGCAAGGACTGCGGCATCATCTACACGTTCGCGGATGCAGCGGAGTGGAACTTCGAGTGCCCGAACTGTGAGGAGATGCTTGAACACTTCGATAACGAGCTCATCGCTGCCGCTCTCCGGAGAAGGGTTGACCGGATAAAGGAGAGCATCGGGAGTGCGTGAGCAGGACTGTATCGCCCTCCTCCGGCGCGCAGGCTGCTCTGAGGGGGTCATCGCTCACTGCCGGGCCGTGCGCGATCTCGCGCTCGACTTTACCAGTGATCCGATCGTCGACCGCGATCTGGTCGAGGTCGGCGCCCTCCTCCACGATATCGGCCGGGGGGTGACGCACGACCTCCACCACGCCCAGGTGGGCGGCGAGATATGCCGCTCACTGGGCCTCGATGAGGCGGTCGCCTCGATCGTCGAGCGGCATATCGGGGCCGGACTGACGGCCGACGAGTGCTCTCTCCTCGGTCTTGCGCCACGGGATTGTGTCCCCCGGACGATCGAGGAGAAGATCGTCGCCCACGCCGATAACCTGGTGAAGGGGGGCCGGGTCATCACGCTCGAGGAGCGTCTGGCACGCCTGATCGACCTCCCGAGGAAGCAGCGGATGCGGATCTACCGGCTCGCGCTCGAGGTTGAACTCTTCAGATGATCAACTGTTTTACCTGGGGGAGGGCTTTCAGGTCTTTGTAGACCGATGCCGGGACCAGGTCTTCATCGACGATCAGCACGAGTTTTGGCTCCTCCGCGAGGTAGGGGTCGGTGACGAAGATCTGGCGGATGGAGAGGTCGTGGTCGACGAGGACCTTGACCGCGGCGCCGACGATGCCCTTCTCCTGGGCGTCTTTCGGGAGGAGGGTTATGACCGAGAGGCCGAGGGCTTCTGCGACCAGCGAGAGGTCGGGGGCCGCTCGCATGCGGGTGAAGATCTCCCGCAGTCCGGGGTTTGCGAGTATGCGGCGGGCCGTGGCATCGACGACCCGGCGGTCGGTCCCGGTTGCTCTGCCGATGTGCGTGGCCGGGATCTCGATGCTGTTGCAGGTGATGCGGCCCTCTTCGTTGACGCCAAGTCCGTTCTCGAGCAGGAAGCGCAATATCCGCGCCTGTGAGGGTGAATCAGCAAACTCGCGTGAGATGTCGGCCCACATACGGGAATAATTGTTGCCGGCCGCATAAATATACACCGAAGGCGGCGGTGCTTGCCGGGAGCAAGATATTTTATCTCGAAGTGCGTTGTATATAGGAGCGGGCGCGAGGGTTGCCAAGCCCGGTCAAAGGCGCAGGGTTGAGGGCCCTGTCTCGCAGGAGTTCGAGCGTTCAAATCGCTCCCCTCGCATTTTTCAAAAAATTCGGATCAGGAGCCCCGCCGCCGCAGGGCTCCTCTGCCTGAATTATGTGATGCCGCCTTTTGCTGTGACCCGGTATCGATATCTCATGCAGAGCGTCTGCGCAGGGCATACCCTGCAAGCGCTACTCCGGCAAGCACTGCTGCCCACGGGAATGGGGCAGGCTTTGCGCTGCCGGAGGAGGCTGCGCCATATACAAGGGTCAGTGCCGTGATGCCATCGATCGCCTTCTCTGCGGGGACCGCCTCTCCACGCAGCGCGAGGGGCCAGATCTCACTCTCAATCTCGAAGGCCCGGTTGTCCGCCTGGTTTACTACGAGGTAGCCCCTGTTTCTCATGATCTCGCTGGAGGTGAAGGATACTGTATCGCCGCCGGCATTCTCCAGGATGACCGTGTAGGCATCACTCTTCGCGAGGGTCACGTTGTATGCCTTGTTGTCGACGAGGTTCTCGTCGTGCTGACATGCATCGTCCACCCACCCCACCAGCATATAGAGGGGCATCCCTTCCCAGACATGCCCATCGTCGTCTGTATAGGTGATCGCGTGGCCGTGTGCCCGCTCACCGCATGCGAGGCCCTGTTCAAACTCCTTCTTTGATATCGACGAGGTGAGATACCCGGAGAGGTTCAGTGCCCAGTCGGCCTGTTTATGGGGGTAGATCTCCAGTCTCTCAACATTCCGGATGGCGAGTCCTGCTGCGGATGGATATGAGGTTCCTGCGCACCAGTAGTACCGCCAGTACCCGGGGTCGGTGCATTCTTTCATGTCCTGGTTGCCGAAGACATGGTCCGGGGAGAGGAAGAAGAGCGCGGGGCCGCCGGTGTATTCAGGGACAAACCCCTCTTTTCTGGTCTCCCATGCGAGAATTGCCGTACCCTGCCTCTCTTTTGGTGTGTAGATGTTTTCGTACATGAGTTCGACGACATACCTGTCTGTCGAGGTCATCCGCAGTTCGTCTCCTTCCTGCATACCGCCCACGAGGTCACAGAGGTCAGATATGGCGGTGCCCCGGGGGGCTTCCCGGACCTTCTCGAGGTTTTTGTCTTCTGCGGGGTTCCAGAGATCGGCGGTATCGAAGGTCGGGCCCTGGAATGAGTAGGTGGTCATGCCGTCGCCATGGATGGGCAGGTGGTCTCTCATCCACCTGCAGTCAACGGTAGTGGCGTTCTGCACGTTTCCGCCCTCTTCGTCGTACCGGATGATCGTGATACTCACTGCATCCTCCGTCTCTCCTGTAATCGCGGCACCGGTGAGGGTGATGTCCATGATATTCCCGATACTCATGCCGGGGGGCACGTCCTCACCGAGAAGGATGAGGGGAGCGATCTTGATATCCCCGTCCTGTTTTGGCAGGGGTCCGCCGTTCACCGAGTCGGCGATGCAGAACCCGGTCTCGGTCAGGTCTGACGGGGAGAATATGCGGTCGTGCCAGTCGGTCGCCCGGATGATGATGCTGTAGCCTTCAGCGGCGCGGGTGGCGTTGAAGGTCGCGGGATCCGCGTCGTCCACCATACCGATGAGCAGTTTGAGGGGGACGCCGGTATAGATGCTGCCGTCAGGTGCGGTATAGGTGATGCCGTCCCTGGCCTTGATCTCCTGAAATGCACCCGCTGTGATCGTCTCTTCCCCCACACCGTTGAGGGTAAGCGTCCATGATGCCGCCGTGCTCTCCGCTGCCGCAGTCCCGGTTAGACCGGCGAGGAGAAAGAGTGCCACCATGAGGCGGATGACGGGCGCCCTTTCCTGCTGATATCCTGTCTCTGGTATCATATTGTTCATTATAGCATACAGGAGCGCGTCATAAAAGGGAATCGAAATATACTCGATTACAACGATCGTGGGGCCGGTCATAGAGAGCCCTGGAGGAATACGTCAGGGGTCAACCAGATGGGGCGGAGGCAGTAACACTCTCTCTGCCCGGCTTATTGTCAGGGCAGGGCTCTGCTTCCTGTCGGCAAAAGAGAATCTCTTTATGGGGATGGGCACGAACGCTTAACAGAGGAGCCTGAATGCCCGATCCCTGCCCTGATGCCATCCGGTCACTTGTCGAACGCTATGATTATCACCGCCCCGCATACCACCGGGGACAGTATAACGAGACGCAGCTACGCCGGGAGTTCGTCGATCCCTTCTTCAAGGCGCTTGAGTGGGACGTCGATAACCGGCAGGGGCTCTCTGAGGCGTACAAGGAGGTCGCCCATGAGGACCCGATCAGGATACGCGGGCAGACGAACTTCCTCGACTACTCGTTCCGGATAGGCGGGACGAGGAAGTTCATCGTCGAGGCGAAGAAGCCGTCCGTGCGTATACGGGATGACACGGATTCAGCGCTCCAGATCCGGAGGTATGCCTGGAATGCCGGGCTGAAACTGAGTATCCTCACGAACTTCGAGGAGTTTGCCGTCTACGACTGCACAAAGCCCATCCAGAAGGGGGATACCGCGGGGACGGCCCGGGTGCGCTACTTCACCTATACTGAGTACCCGGAGCAGTGGGAGTGGATCGCGGGGATCTTCTCCCAGAGGTGCATCCTCCGGGGGGCGTTTGATAAGTTCGCCGACTCGGAGACCGGGAAGAAGGGGACCATGGGTGTCGATGAGGCGTTCCTCGCCGATATCGAGTCCTGGCGCGAGATCCTCGCCCGCAACATTGCGCTCCGCAACCCCGATGTCACCGTCGAGGAACTGAATATCGCCGTCCAGCGGACGATCGACCGGATCATATTCCTGCGGATCAGTGAGGACCGGGGTATCGAGCCGTACGGGACACTACAGGAGTTGCTCTCCGGTGATGGGGTTTACGGGCGCCTCTCGGATCTCCTCCGCCACGCCGACGACCGGTATAACTCGGGGTTGTTCTACTTTGAGGAGGAGGCGGGGCGGAGCGAGCCCCCGGATACGCTGACGCTCTCGCTCACCATCGATGATGACGTGCTGAAGACGATCATCCGCCGCCTCTACTACCCTGAGAGCCCGTATGAGTTCTCGGCGATACCGGCGGATATCCTCGGGCAGATCTACGAACAGTTCCTCGGGAAGGTCATCAGCCTTACGAAGGGGCACCGTGCGAAGGTGGAGGAGAAGCCTGAGGTCCGGAAAGCCGGCGGGGTCTTCTACACGCCGACCTACATAGTCGATTACATCGTGAAGCAGACCGTGGGTGAGGTTGTGCGCGGGAAGACACCGAAGGAGGTCTCCGGCATAACGATACTGGACCCGGCCTGCGGTTCGGGCTCGTTCCTGCTCGGTGCATACCAGTTCCTGTTGAACTGGCACCGGGACTGGTACATCGAGCACCTGGTGCCGGTGCTCAAGGAGAAGGGGGCGACCTCACCTGAAGCCAGGGCACTCCTGCCGCCGGCACCGCGTGGGAAGGGCCGGCGGCGCCGGGACGTTCAGATCCCTGTGTACAGGGTGGCGAATGGATCTGACTCAAGGGTGCGGAGCGACTGGCGGCTGACCACGGCCGAGCGGAAGCGGATCCTCTTAAACAGTATATTCGGTGTGGATATCGACCAGCAGGCGGTCGAGGTGACGAAGCTCTCCCTCCTCCTGAAGGTCCTTGAGGATGAGAGCGAGGAGACCGTATCAAAACAGCTGACCCTGTTTGCCGAGCGTGCGCTCCCGAGCCTGCATGACAACATAAAGTGCGGGAACTCGCTCGTCGGGTCCGGGATCTACGATGATCTTGACACCCTGCCGGACCTTGAGGAGCGCCGGCGGATCAATGCGTTTGACTGGGAGCGTGAGTTTGCCGGGATCCTGCAGCGCGGCGGGTTTGATGCGGTGATAGGAAACCCGCCGTATGTCCGGCAGGAGACGCTCGGGCAGGAGTTCAAGGGGTATGCGAAGCAGCATTACGCGGTCTATCACGGGGTCGCTGACCTCTACACCTACTTCATCGAGAAGGGGGTATCCCTGCTCGGGGCCGGCGGGCAGTTTGGCTACATCGTCGCGAACAAGTGGTTGCGGGCGAACTACGGAAAGCCCCTGCGGGCGTGGCTGAAGGAGAGGCGGATCGAGGAGATCGTGGACTTCGGGGATCTGCCGGTCTTCCAGGGGGCGACGACGTACCCCTGTATAATCAGGGTCTCGGCCGGAAAGCCGCAGAAGACGTTCCCGGTCACGAATGTTGCGTCGCTCGATTTCCCCGACCTCTCCGGGTACGTCGAGGAGGCGGGCTACCCGGTGCGGCAGGCGGACCTCGATGATGAGGGCTGGTCGCTCGTGGATGAGAAGACCGGCGACCTGCTTAAAAAGATCCGGGGCGCCGGGGTGCCGCTCGGGGAGTACGTGGGCGGGAAGATCTACTATGGCATCAAGACCGGCCTGAATAAGGCGTTCGTCATCGATGCGGAGACCCGGGACCGGCTGATCGCGGAGGATCCTGAGAGTGCGGAGGTGATCAAACCGTTCCTCGCCGGCCGGGATGTGAAGCGGTACGCGCCGCTGGTGGCGGATAAGTTCCTGATTCTCTTTGAGAAGGGGATCTCCAACCAGAAGGGCGCAGGACACCGGAGCAAATGGGCCTGGGTGGAGAGCGAGTACCCGGCAGTTGCGGCATACCTGAGGCCGTTCAAGAAGGAGGCGGAGAAGAGATATGATAAGGGGGATTACTGGTGGGAGCTTCGGGCCTGTGATTATTATGAAGGATTCGAGGGGCCCAAGATAATCTTCCCCGATATTGCCGAACGCCCTCAATTTACCATTGATTCGGAGGGCGGATTCTACAACGCCAATACCTGCTACAACATATTCATCAGTGACGCATTTTTGCTCGGAATTCTCAATTCGAACCTGATCAACTTCTACTATCGGAGTATAGCAGCGGTATACCGGGGAGGTTATCTCCGTTTCTTCTCGCAGTATGTGGAGATGCTGCCAATCCCCTCTTCCGACCCTGCCGACGCCGCCCGCCATGATCGCATGGTCTCCCTCGTCGAGGCGATGCTCGACCTGAACCGGAAGCTCGCCGGGGCGAGGACGGGGCAGGATAAGATCTTCATCAGCCGTGAGATCGAGGCGCTTGATGCGAGGATCGATGCGCTGGTCTATGAGCTCTATGGGTTAACCGAAGAGGAGATCGCGCTGGTCGAGCGAGTGGTCCGGTGAGAGGGTCTCGCCGGCCCCGCCGGCCTGCACCTTTACACTTTTGCACCACGTTTGCACCAGATTTCGGGGGAAAGTGCAAACGAATATGAAGGCTGAAATGATGAGTATTCTTCTATTAGAGATATATGTATAGAGATATGTACTGATCAGAGTACTCATTTGCACCATTTACACAGAGCGGAGAGCCCGCCGGCGGGAGTGGGTTGACCTCCCCTGCATTCCTCTGAATAATGTGATGGTGCAAAGATAAGTCAGATCTCAATAAATTATTGTCTGATCCCCATATTGGTGGCAGGATGGGCTTTTTTCTGGTGTAAAGTTGAGTGCAAAGATGTGTAAACGAGTGTAAATGTGCAAACGAGCTATAGTCACTCCCGTGAGAGTTTAGAACGGTCCTCTGGACTCAAGAATTTAAGCACCCTTCTCTTCCACTAACTTCTCTCCGCCACTAACTTCGTAGGCGCCTCTGCGGTCGTGGTCAGCAGGTACTCACGGCCGGCGATGAACGCCGCTGCTACCTCCGGTTTGATCGTCTACCATACCTGCTCGATGCAACTCTGATCAGGGCGAGGATGAAGGTGGAGGTGGAGGCCAGGGTCGGGGCCGGGACCAGGGCGGTGGTCCTGACGTTTGCACCTTTGCGACATGTTTAGGACATCTTTGCACCACCTGTCGCAAATATAAAACTGCTCAGATCAGCGTCGGTTCTACCAATAGCTGTACATATAGAGAGAAGCGTCTCTCTCTAAGTACTCATTTACACCAGAATACCCACACAGTCAACGACACCTATTCGGAGGTGAGTGGGTCTCTCACTCTCTCTCTGTGTGTGCGAAAACCGAAATGGTGCAAACGACTCTACGATACAGTCAGTATAGGCTGGAACTACTGATCGAGGCCAGTTACGCCGTTTGTTCATTTGCGACACCTGTCGCAAAGTGTTGCAAACGATCTTTTGATACAGCCATTACGGGCCGGAATCGTTGATCAAGGCTAATTAAGCCGGCTGTTCATTTGCACCACCTGGTGCAAAGCAGTGCAGGAGCCACTGCCGTAACAGTTTAGACGCATGCTCATGAGCACCCCCTCTCATTCGATGCTGCCGTCTACCGGCGCTGGACTCACGGTGGCGGTGTGCGCCCGGGCGGGGATGAAGGTGAGGATAGGGGCCAGGGTCGGTATGGTGGTCCTGACGTTTGCACCTTTGCGACATGTTTAGGACATCTTTGCACCACTTGTCGCAAATATAAAACTGCTCAGATCAGCGCCGGTTCTACCAATAGCTGTACATATAGAGAGAAGCGTCTCTCTCTAAGTA
>JAAYND010000083.1 GCA_012521035.1 Methanomicrobiales archaeon | reverse complement strand
CTGGAGTTCCTCGCTCCCCCAGAGATGATCCTTTGATCCGATGCCGCCCACAATCACGATCCCGGCGTAGTCGTCGGGGTTTACATCGCCAAACATCAGGTCTGTCTCCAGAGCAGCACCGAGCATCCCCGTGCATGTACCCGGGGCTGTCGAAGCGATATCGATACCGATGCCTGCTTCCTCAAACACGCGCTTCGGGATATCCAGTTCCTCATCCCGGAATCCCTCAGGTGCGATCGCAAATAGAAGGTCCATGTCAGTCTCCTATTCAGGATCTGTTCATAAGCATATTGATGATTGCGAGGGAGGGGGTCTTCCGGCACAACCTGGTGACCGATCACGTTCCGGCCACCACCGGGCCGGAGATGAAAACAAGATTATTATAATAATCTCACTATCGAAGTGCAGACCCCGGACCCTGCGGAAGAGCCAGCGATCGGTCGGCAAACCCGTAATGACCCGATCGCTCCCCCCCTCAAAACGAGCGTGGGCGATACCGGAGCAGGATCGGGGTGGAGGGATACTTATGCAACGCGGCATGTATTACTGGATCATACTTATTCTGGCACTCGCGCTCATTGCGCTCGCTGGAGCAGCGGAGCCCGGAGACTATACCACTGCCTGGAACCGGACCTACGGAGGGGATGATACCGGGGAGGCGGCGTACGCGATCATCGCCGACCCGGAGGGAGCGGGATTCTTCTTCGCCGGAGAGACCGGGGCGTTCGGCGCGGGGGAGACGGATGCCTGGGTGGTCAGGCTGACACCGGAGGGCGATGAGGTCTGGAACAGAACCTACGGCAGGGAGGGGGATGATCTCGCCCGATCCATCATCCAGACCGATGATGGGAACCTCCTTGTTGCGGGGACCTTCACCTTCATCATCGATGAAACAGGGACGGACACCGACGCCTGGGTTGCAGAGATCGATCCTGCGGGGAGCGAGATCTGGAACCGGACCTACGGCGGCCCGGATGTCAACGCATCGGCAAACGCGGTGATCGAGACCGATGACGGAGACTACATATTCGTCGGTTCTATCGCGCCCCGGGAAGAGGAGGTGTCGTGGGCCTGGGTGGTCAGGCTGACACCGGAGGGCGATGAGGTCTGGGACAGGACGTTTGGGGGGGACGGGTGTAGCACAGCAAACGCCGCTACTCGCCTTCCCGATGGAGATCTCATCTTCGCCGGTAGCACCGACTCTTCAGGCGCGGGAAAGATGGACGCCTGGGTGGTCAGGCTGACACCGGAGGGCGATGAGGTCTGGAACAGGACATTCGGGAGTCCCGACGATGACTGCGCCCGGGCGGTGATCAACACAACAGACGGAAACATCCTCATCGCCGGCACGTTCACCGAGAGGCCCGACGACGGGACGGTCGATACCGATGCACTCCTCATGAAGCTCACACCCGACGGGGATATCCTCTGGAACTGGATCTACGGGGAGTATGGTGTGAACGAGTCAGCCAATTCGGTCATTGAGACCGCCGATGGAAGCTACATATTCGCTGGAGAGGCCGGTTTCTCCGGGACGGATGACACCGACGCCTGGCTCGTCGGGACCGATGCCGAGGGAGCGGTGGCATGGAGCAGAACCTTCGGCGGCATCAACCCCGGTGACCGGGCGGCATCGATCCTGCAACCTGCAGGAGACGAGATCCTCTTTGCAGGAACGTTCAATGCCACGGTGCAGGGAGGAGAGGTGAACACCGATGCGTGGGTCGTGAGACTGAGGCCGGCCCTGGAACCGAGGCCAGAGCCCACAACAACGCCCATAAAACCCCCGAAAGCACCGCCGGTACCCCAGAAACCGGTGGTGACCCCGACGCCCTGCCCTACCATGACCGTAAAGCCGACAAAAACTCCGGGACCCTGGCCCACCATGACCACAAAGCCGACGGTGACCGAAACCACGGAACCGACAGAGAAACCGACGGCGAAGCCGACAAGACCCACGAGACCCTATCCCACCACGACCACAAAGCCGACGGTGACCGAAACCACGGAACCAACAGAGAAACCGACGGTGAAGCCGACAAGGCCCACGAGACCCTATCCCACCGCGACCACAAAGCCGACGGTGACAGAGACACAGGAGCCGGACGATCAGGAGAAGAACGAGAGCGATGGCTCGCTATCAGGAGCGGTCTGGTATGACCTGAACGTGGACGGCCACCGCGACCCGGGTGAACCCGGCATCCCGGAGATCTGCGTGCTGCTCATCGGCAAACGCTCCCTGCATGGCCACACCGTCACCGATGCCGGCGGATCATACCGGTTCCCACCCTCCTCCGGCGACTTTGACCACATTGAGTTCCTCCTGCCGGACGGCTACTCCTGCACCATCCCGGGCCCGGACAATGATGTCCACTCATCGGATGGAATCGTAGCATTCGCGGATGGTGGGGCCTCCCGGCAGGTCCTGAATGCAGGATTCACCGGAGATTACCAGAACGGGACACCGTCCGCCACCTATGGATGGGTGCGCGGCACAACCTGGAGCGACAACAACCAGGACGGCATCAGGGACGAGACACACGGAATTACCGACGTCGAAGTCCGTCTCCGGGATGCAGATGGTGCCCCTGTGGCATCCGCCCGCACGCGCCACCATTACATCTATGAATCCATGTACCTCTTCGGCCCCCTCCCGCCCGGAGAATACTCTCTCCAGTTCACTGCGCCGGAGGGCTACATCTTCACCGGCACCGGAGGGGACAGCCATGCCGATCCGCTGACCGGCACCTCTGATCCTTTCAGGATAGAAGGAGGGGATGTGATCGTCAGGGATGCCGGGGTGATCCCCTCCCCCACCCCTCCAGAGACCGCGCAGGAGCCTGATCCGGCCGGGACCGAGACCCCAGGAATGCCGGACGACGATACCGCCGGCAGCGAGGAAGATGAGAGCGACGGCGAGGTCGCGGATGATGATGATGCCGCCGCAGGCACGGAAGCAATTGATACCGGTGACGTGAACGAAACCCCGGCGGAGCCCGGGGGAGAAGATACCGCCGGCACCATCGACCTGTTCAACAAAGCACCGCCCGGGGATCCGACCGCTGAGGTCACCGATGGCGCCGAACCGGAGATGACAGCGGTCGCGTCTCTCCTGTCCAGATTGTTCAAACTCTGATTTACACCTCAGGTGCGCTGGAGGCGCCGCACCGGGAACCGTTGTGTGCAGGGTTGTCTGCCCGGCGATACGGATCTCTGGCGGTGCCCCCCGTTAGCCGCGGTATCACGGGTGTGCTCTCAGCGATCCAGATCAACTGATCGGCTACGAGGGCATTGAGCCAGACGTGATCCCGGAACATCGCTCCGGGTTCTTCGCGCGGAGGTATGAGGCGCTCCCATATCAACCGTACATGCCGGGGCGATGCCCGCCGGGGCGGTCCCACTCGCAACGCTTATCCCGGCGGCTCTCAAGATCTCTCGCAGAGGTGTGAAGCGCGTGGGATACATCGATGAGATACGACGGACCGGGAGGGATGCCAATCCCTTCTTCACGATGATGGGAATTGATGTGGACGAATACGGGGACGGGAAGGCACGCCTCACCATGGAGGTCCGGCCGGATATGCTCAACGGTGCAGGATGGCTCCAGGGCGGGGTCTACGTGGCACTCGCGGACGAGGCGATCGCGCTCGCGCTCTACACGCTCCTTGCCGAGAACGAAGAGATCGCCACGATCGATGAGCATACCAGTTTCATAAAAGGCGTCAATGCCGGGATGGTCGCAGCCACCGGCAGGGTCATCAGGAAAGGGCGCCGGGTGGCGTTTGCGGAGGGAGAGGTCCGGAGCGCGGGAGGCGGGATCCTCCTCTCCCGGACGTCGGCATCGTTTGCGGTCATAGCACGCTGATACCACGGCGAAGACCCTGCCGGAACTGCTCTGCTACCGTGAGCGATTTCGCGAAGGTCGTCTGGAACAATACATTCTCAATATCAGAGATCACATACATGAGATAGAGACTCTGGAGCAGACCAGAGGGGAATGAGAGCTTGAAGTATATCGTTGTAACCGGTGGCGTCATGAGCGGTCTCGGGAAAGGTATCACCACCGCGTCCATCGGCCGACTCCTGAAGAATCGTGGCTATGAAGTAACGGCGGTCAAGATCGATCCCTACCTGAACATCGATGCCGGCACCATGAACCCGGCGCAGCACGGTGAGGTCTTTGTCCTCTCCGACGGTGGAGAGGTCGACCTCGACCTCGGCAACTACGAGAGGTTCCTGGATATCAACCTCAAATCGATCCACAACATAACGACCGGAAAGGTCTACCGGCGCGTCATCGAGAGAGAACGGCGCGGAGATTTCTCCGGCGCGACTGTCCAGATCATCCCCCACATCACCGACGAGATCAGGCACCGCATCATCCGCGCGGCGCAGGAAGAGATCAACGGGGGCCAGAAGGCAGAGATCTGCCTTGTGGAGGTCGGCGGCACGGTCGGCGATATCGAGAGTATGCCTTTCCTGGAGGCGGTCCGCCAGATGCATGCTGAACTTGCGCCTCAGGATATGGTCCTGGTCCACGTCACCCTGGTTCCGATGGATGCCATGGGAGACCTCAAGACAAAGCCCACACAGCATTCGGTCAAGGCGCTCCGGGAGCTCGGGCTTCAGCCCGATATCATCGTCTGCCGGGGAAGCGAGGTGGTAGGACCGCAGACAAAGAAGAAGATATCAGCCTTCACCGACGTCCCGGCAAAGGCCGTTATATCCGCAAAGGACGTCCCCGATATCTACCAGATCCCCGTGGAACTGGAGAAGGAGGGAATAGCAGAGGTCATCTGCAACTACCTGGCCATCGAGAACCGGGAGGCGGACCCCGCGTGGTACCGGGTCGTCTCACGGGAGTACACGAACCGGGTGACGGTCGCTATCATCAGCAAGTACGGGATCGAGGATGTCTATATGTCCATCAAAGAGTCGCTCAAGCATGCCGGGAGAGCGCTCTCTACAGAGGTGAACATCCGGTGGCTGGATGCAGAGACGCTCGGCCCGGAGGATCTCGCTGACGTCGACGGGATCCTGGTTCCGAGCGGATTTGGCAGGCGGGGCGTTGAAGGCAAGATCCAGGCGATCCAGTATGCGCGCGAGAACAAAAAACCTTACCTCGGCATCTCCCTCGGCTTTCAGCTCGCGGTGGTCGAGTACGCGCGGCACGTCCTCGGAATCTCCGACGCCACCAGTGAGGAGATGGGAGACGGGACACACGTCATCGCCATCCCGGGAGAGGAGGAGGCTGATAGAGCGATGCACCTCGGGGACTGTAACATCACCCTCAGGGAAGGAACCATGGTCGCCGGCCTCTACGGTACAACAACGACGGTGGAGCGCCACCGCCACCGCTACGAGATGAACCCGGAGTTTGCACGCGACCTCGAGGATGCCGGCCTCGCCTTCACAGGATTCTGCGAAAACCGGATCGAGGTCTGCGAGCTCCCCGATCATCCCTTCTACCTCGCCACACAGTTCCACCCGGAGTTCAGATCGAGCCCGACAAACCCCTCTCCACCCTACATCGGCTTTGTGGATGCATGCAAGAAGAGCAGGATATATTCAGGGACAGGTGAAACACCGGAATGGTGAACGTCGAGGAGTTTATCGATGAGGCGATCCGGCGGATACGGGACGTTGCCGGGGGCGAGAGGGTCGTGATGGCGCTCTCGGGCGGCGTGGACTCATCGGTCTGTGCTGCACTTGCCGCCCGGGCCATCGGTGATGCTCTCGTACCGATATACGTCGATACCGGTCTCATGCGGAAAGGCGAGACCGGGCAGATACAGGCCCTCTTCGCGGATATGAACCTCCGCATCGTGGATGCGGGCGACGAGTTCTTCGAGGCCCTCAGGGGCGTCACCGACCCCGAAGAGAAGCGCAAGATCATCGGCGAGAAGTTCATCAGGATATTTGAGCGGGAGGCGAAGCGGACGGGGGCGACGATGCTCCTGCAGGGGACGATCCGCTCCGATCGTATCGAGAGTGAGGGGGGGATAAAGAGCCACCACAACGTCGGCGGCATGCCCCTCGATATGGAGTTCACGGGTGTCATCGAACCGCTCGCTGACCTCTACAAGGACGAGGTCCGTGAGGTGGCCGGCGGCCTCGGGCTCCCGGCGGAGATCCAGTACCGGATGCCCTTCCCGGGCCCGGGGCTCGCCGTCAGGATGCTCGGGGAGGTGACCCGGGAGAAGGTCGCGATCGTCCAGGAGGCAAACGCCATCGTCGAGGAGTGTCTGGTGGAAGAATTCCACCCCTGGCAGTGCTTTGCAGCGCTGCTCGGTCGCGGGACCGGTGTGAAAGATGGCGCACGGCTCCACGGGTGGATCGTCGCGATCCGGGCCATCGAGTCTCAGGAGGGCATGACCGCCAGACCCCTGCTCCTGCCCTACGATACCCTCACCGAGATGGTATCGCGGATCACCTCCGAGATCCCGGGAGTCGCCCGGGTGGTCTACGACCTCACCCCAAAACCCCCGGCGACGATTGAGTATGAGTGAGAAAATATGACAGAAGATTCACGGGTGCTTGATGCACGTTATCATATGCCCGCATTTGGCCGGACGATGAAGCTCGTCCGTGGTGCGGGATCGCGCGTCTGGGACGACCAGGGACGAGAATACATCGACTGTGTGGCAGGCATTGCGGTCTGTAGCACCGGCCACTGCCACCCGGCGGTTGTCGCGGCGATATGCGACCAGGCAGGCCGGCTGATCCACTGCTCGAACCTCTACTACGTCCCGAACCAGGCGGAACTTGCGGAGAGGCTTGTGAGGCTAACGGGCCTTGCAAAGGCGTTCTTCTCAAACTCCGGCGCTGAGGCAAACGAGGGCGCTATAAAGCTCGCCCGCGTCCGGACGGGAAGAAAGAAGTTCGTCGCGTTCACCCACGGGTTCCACGGCAGAACCTGCGGGTCGCTCGCTGTCACCCACAAACCTGCGATCCGGGAGCCGTTTGAGCCGCTCTCGCCCGCCTGCACATTCGTGGATTACGGGGATCTCGACGGCCTCACGGAGGTCGTCGATAAGGATACCGCAGGGATCTTCGTAGAACCCGTCCAGGGCGAAGCAGGCGTCCTGATCCCGCCGGCGGACTTCTTCCGGGGCATCAGGGATATCTGCGACGATACCGGTGCGTTGATGATCGTCGATGAGGTGCAGACCGGCATGGGCCGGACCGGGAAGTGGCTTGCCACCCAGCATACCGGCGTCACGCCCGATATCGTGACGCTCGCAAAGGGGCTTGCGAGCGGGTTTCCGATCGGCGCGCTCGTCGCCCGCGAGGGACTTGAGTTTACGCGGAGTGAGCATGGGAGCACGTTTGCCGGGGGACCGCTCGCCTGCGCTGCGGCGCTCGCGACCATCGACGTCATCGAGGAGATCCTCCCCACCATCCCGGCGAAGGGCGAGCGGTTCCTGAAGGGTCTTGCCCGCCACAACCCGCGTGGATGCGGCCTTATGATCGGTAT
>JAAYND010000082.1 GCA_012521035.1 Methanomicrobiales archaeon | reverse complement strand
TCCGGGAGGAGATGGCGGTCTATGCTAAAGAGCAGGAGTATGAACGGGCGCTTGAGCTCCGCGATCAGGTTGCGGCGCTCGAGGGACTCCGCGAACGGCAGAACGTCGAGCGGCAGAAGACCTACGACGAGGATATAATCAACTATATTGTGCGTGACGGAACCGTCCATCTCATGCTCTTCAACGTCTACCGGGGCACGCTCGCCGGAAAGCGCGAGTACACGTTCGATGCCAGAGAAGGATTCCTGGAGGAGTTTCTCACCCGCTACTACTCTGAGAGTGACCCCCCTGAGGAGGTGATCCTCCCCGAAGCGGTGGACGATGTGGTCGTCGAGTACCTCTCGCACCTCAGGGGCGGCCGGGTGAGAACGGTCGTGCCGCAACGGGGCGAGAAGAAGAAGTTGCTCGATCTTGTGCACAAGAACGTCGAGATCGGGTTCTTCGGCGACCAGATCAAGGTCGAGGATCTGAAACAGCGCCTGCGCCTCCCGACCCTGCCGGTCGTGATCGAGTGTTTCGATATCTCCCATCTCGCGGGCACGGCGATGGTGGGCTCGATGGTCCGGTTCCGGTGGGGCCGGCCGGAGAAGCGGGGCTACCGGCGCTTCAAGATACGGACGGTCGAGGGGATCGACGACGTCGCCGCCATCGCCGAGGTGGTCCGCCGGCGCTACGTGCGACTGCAGAAGGAGGATGGAGAGTTTCCTGATCTCATCATCGTCGACGGCGGGAAGGGACAGCTTGCAGCGGCAACGGCGGTGTTACGGGATCTCGGGCTCAGTATACCGGTTATGGCCATCGCCGAGCGCGATGAGGAGATCTTCGTGCCGAACTTCTCGCACCCCCTACCGCTTGACAGAAACGAGAAGGCATCGCTCTTCATCCAGGAGATACGCGATGAGGCGCACCGGTTCGCGGTCGCCTACCATAGAACACTCAGGAAGAGGACGGTGAGACCATGAGATCATTCAACCTTACAGCGGATTTCGCGCCGACGGGGTCGCAGCCCGATGCCATCCGGGATCTCGCCGGCGGGATCCATGCCGGTGAGCGGTTCCAGACCCTCCTCGGGGTCACGGGGTCAGGGAAGACCTTCACGATAGCAAACGTCGTCGATGAGATCCAGAAACCGACGCTCGTGATCGCGCACAACAAGACGCTCGCGGCGCAGCTCTATAATGAGTTTCAGTCGTTCTTCCCCGAGAACCGGGTGGAGTACTTCGTCTCCTACTACGACTACTACCAGCCCGAGTCCTACATACCAAAACGCGACCTCTACATCGAGAAAGATGCCCAGATCAACCCGAAGATCGAGCAGATGCGGCTTGCGGCGACCGCATCGGTCCTCTCACGCCCCGATACGATCGTCGTCGCCTCGGTCTCCTGCATATACGGTCTCGGGAACCCTGCAAACTTCCGGGGAATGGGGTTTGAGGTGAAGGTCCATGACCGGATGCGGCGAGACGATATCATCAGGAACCTCGTCGATATCCAGTTTGAGCGAAACGATATCGAGCTTGCCCCGGGCCGGTTTCGGGTGAAGGGCGATACGATCGACCTCGTCCCGGGTTACTTCAACAACGTCATCAGGATCGAGCTCTTCGGGGATGAAGTGGACCGGATCAGCGAGATCGACCGGGTCTCCGGACAGAGGCTTGAGGCGATGGACTACTTCTTCGTCTACCCGGCCCGGCACTTCGTCGTCCCGGAGGATGAGAAGGAGCGGGCTATAGCCTCGATCGAGGAGGAGCTTGATGAGTGGCTCCCGACCCTCGGTATGATCGAGTCGCACCGCCTCAAGCAGCGAACCCTCTACGATATCGAGATGATCCGCGAGACGGGATCCTGCAAGGGGATCGAGAACTACTCCCGGCACTTCGACGGCCGGAAGGCGGGGGAGCAACCCTACTGCCTGCTCGACTACTTCCCGGAGGACTTCTTGATGGTGATCGACGAGAGTCACCAGACGATCCCGCAGGTCCACGGTATGTACCGCGGCGACTACTCGCGGAAGAGGGCGCTCGTGGACTACGGGTTCCGGCTGCCATCGGCGTTTGACAACCGGCCGCTGAAGTTTGATGAGTTCTCAGGCTACATGCGAAACGTCATATTCGTCTCGGCGACGCCGGGGGACTACGAGCTGAAGAAGTCGAGCGTGACCGAGCAGATCATCCGGCCGACGGGGCTTGTGGACCCGGCGGTCGAGGTCAGGCCGATCGAGGGGCAGATCCCCGATGTGATCGAGGAGATCCAGGCGACGATCGACCGGGGGGACCGGGTGCTCCTGACGACACTCACAAAGAGGCTCGCCGAGGAGCTCTCCGGCTACCTGGCGGACCGGGGGGTCAAGACCCGTTACCTGCACTCCGAGATCAACACCATCGAGCGGACCGAGATCATCCGGCAGCTCCGTATCGGGAAGTACGATGTTCTCGTCGGGATCAACCTCCTGCGGGAGGGGCTCGATATCCCCGAGGTGGGGTTCGTCGGTATACTCGATGCCGACAAGGAGGGCTTCCTCCGGGACACCCGGAGCCTGATCCAGATCATCGGCCGGGCCGCCCGGAACGTGAACGCAAAGGTCGTGCTCTACGCCGATCTCATGACCGACTCGATCAAGAAGGCGCTCGCCGAGACCGAACGCCGGCGCACGATGCAGCTCGCCTACAACGCCCGGCACGGTATCACCCCGCAGACGATCCGAAAGCCGATCCGGGAGAAGGAGGTCGATATCACCGATGTCAAACATGTTCCGAAGCAAGAGATACCGAACCTGGTGATCGAGCTCGAGGCCGAGATGCGGGAGGCAGCGGAGCGCCTGGAGTTTGAGCGGGCGATAGCGCTCCGGGATACGATCAGGAAGCTCCAGGAGAGGGGGTAGAGGGGTTCCGGGAGCTCTCTCCTGCGCCTGGTTGAGTCCATAACTGCCTGCATTGTGGGCTGACGGTGGGATGAGAGTGGAGCTGCAATCTCCGGGCGGGAAAAAACCGGGATGCCCCCCGCCGCCCCTGGATCCGGGTGGCAATACCCCTACCCGATCTCAACAAGCGTGACGGAGAACGTGAGATCCTCCCCTGCAAGACGGTGATTCGCATCGATGACGATCCCATCCGGTGATATCCCGGTGACCGTTCCGGCCATCACCTGACCGCCTGGCAGGGTTATGCAGACCTGCTCTCCGGCGGTCAGGCTCTCCCCTCCCTGGATGCTCGCCGGATCGACGAGGAAGACAAGATCCTCCCGATAATGCCCGTATGCCCGGTCGGCCGGGATATGGAGTGTCTTCGTCTCTCCCTCCTGCATCCCCACGACACCCTCGTCAAACCCCCTGATCATCATGCCGGCGCCGACGCTGAACTCGAGCGGCTCGCGCCCGGTGGAGCTGTCAAAGACCGTCCCGTTATCGAAGGTGCCGGTGTAGTGGACCCTGACCGTATCCCCCACCTTCGCGTGTGCCGGCGTCCCGGTGCATCCGGAGCCGGCCACAAGGAGCACCGCGACCAGCAGCAGGAGGACAGACGCATACCTCATGGTAGATCCTCCCCCTCCATCGCCTTCCCGAAGCACTCCATCGCTTCCCTGAACCTGCCCAGACGATCAAGTGCCCTCCCCTTCAGGTACCAGGCCCAGGCGTGGCCGGGGTTCATATCCAGGGCTTTATCGTAGCAGGTGACCGCCCGGTCGTGACTGCCCAGATGGTCGAGGGCAATTCCCTTGCAGAGCCAGGCGTGGATATCCCCTCCGTTGAGGTCTATCGCCGTATCAAACGCCCTGGCGGCATCGGTGTAGCGTCCCAGAGCATCCAGCAGTGTGCCGGTCGCACTCCAGATAGCCGCGTTCTTCGGGGCCGCCTGGAGTGCCTTCTCGTAGCTTGTCAGGGCATCGCCGTACCTTCCCGCCCTCTCGAGCACCGTCCCCCGCGCAAAGAGGACAGCAGGGTTCTCCGGCAGGGCGGCTATGATTGTATCGATGGACCTGATCGCTTCGCTATACCTGCCGAGGTGGATAAGGGCCGATGCCCGTGCGTGGAGGGTCTCGATGTTCGCCGGTTCACGGTCGAGAACCAGGGTATAGGCAGCGATCGCCTCCTCATACCTCCCTGCCTTCTCGTACGCCTCCCCGAGCCTCCGCCGGGTGAGGGTGTTGGCCGGGTCATCGTCAAGGACCCTCTCAAAACACTCTACCGCATCCTCATAACGCCCGAGCCACATGAGGATCTCCCCCCGCTGTTGCCAGGCAGCCTGGTTCCCGGGGTTGTTTGCTATGATGTTCCCGGAACACTCCAGCGCCTCATCGTATCTTCCCATATACACAAGAGCACCCTCAAGGGCATGCCACGCCTCGGTGTCATGCTCATCGCTCTTGAGTACCAGCACGTACTGCCTGATCGCATCGTCATACCTCCCATCCCGTTCCAGCACCGCACCGAGCGCCATCCGTGCATCTCGATCTTCGGGGGTGACCTCGAGGTAACGCTCATACGCCTCGATCGCTGCTCTCTGCCTTCCGACGGCTTTTAGCATCTCTGCCCGGAGCTTCAGGGTTGCACCGTTTGCGGAACCGGATGCAAGCACCCGGTCACAGGACTCGATCGCCTCCTGGTACCTGCCGAGCTCCGCGAGCATGGTCGCGAGAGCAAAGTGAGCACCGGTATCTCCCGGCCGCCCGGCGATGACCTTCGCGTACGATTCGGCTGCATCCGCGTACCGTCCCATCTTCTCCAGGGCCCGCCCCCGGTTAAACCAGGCAAAGGGATCGCCGGGGTCGGCCTCGACGGCCTTCCCGAACCACACGAGCGCCTCCTCGTAGCGGCCGAGCGCGGCGAGGGTGATCCCGAGGTTCAGCAGGTTCTCTCCAGCATCCCGATCGGCTTCGCAGAGCGCTTCGTAGCAGTCAGCCGCTTCAGCATACCGCCCGAGTCCTTCAAGGAGCCAGGCCTTCCGCGTGAGGAGCCCTGTAGCGGCGAGACCTGTCTTCGTCGCCAGGTCGATGGAATCGAGAGCCTCCTCGTAGCGGCCAAGGCGCTCGAGCGCCCGGCCCCGGCCGATCAGGGCACCCCGGTCGGTCGGGTTCGCCTCGAGCACCAGGGTATAGGCAGCGATCGCCTCCTCATAATCTCCGAGGTAGATGAGCGCATCCCCCTGGTTCATGGCCGCCACGGTATCCCCGGGACTGGCCTTAAGGAGAGAGTCAAACACCTCTACCGCCTCCGCGTACCGTGCAAGGTGCATCAGGTCAACCCCCTTCTTCTGCAGGGCGAGGAGATCATCTCTGCCGGCGCCCGGCACCATCTCGCGCTGAGCCAGGGCATCATCGTACCTCCCGAGGTTCTCGAGGACTTCTGCCTTCATCAGGCGTGCGATGGCGTTATGCGGTTCCCTCTCAAGAACCTCATCGAGGTGGATGTTTGCCTCGCCGTACCTGCCGAGATGGATGAGCGCGATGCTGCTCTGCTGCAGGATGGGGATATCTCCGGGGTTGGACTCAAGGATGCGTTCGAAGTCCGCCAGCGCCTCCGCATGCCGGCCCAGGTGGAGCAGCGCAGTCCCCCGATGGTTCAGGATGGCCCCGCTCCAGGCATCGACCTCCAGGGGTTTCTGTTTCCCGGGAGTCTCTACCTCCTCTCGCTCAAAGAGTGCAAGGTCGGTGCTGCTCCCGATCCACTTCATCCCGGCCATCGCGCGACTCTCAAGCACGCGGTCAAACGATCGGACCGCCTCAGCGTACTGGCCGAGGCGGGAGAGCGCCATGCCGTGGGCATACCAGACATGGATCTTGCTCTGATCGTGCTTCAGGATATGGTCGAAGTTCTTGACCGCCCGGCCGTAGAGACCGAGGGTATCATAGATCAGGCCCAGGGAGTAGCGTGCTGCCGCATTATCAGGGTCAGCGAGGACGACCTTCTCGAAGCACTCGATAGCCTCTGCATACCTTCCTGAACGGAGGAGGAGCGAACCCTGGTGGTGCAGGGCAGGGGTGTTTCCGGGATCGGTGGCGGCGATCATCCCGTAACAGTCGGCGGCATCCTGAAAGTGACCGAGGTGCTCGAGCGCCCGTCCTCTGTTGTAAAGGGCGTCCAGGTTATGCGGATTTTTGGCGAGCATCCGGTCAAACGTGGCGATGGCTCCGGAATAATCCCCGTGGTACATGAGGACGGCCCCTTTCCTTGCGAGTATATCGTCGTTCTCGGGGTTCACCCGGAGGACTTTCTCAAAAGAGATCGCCGCTTCCCGGTAAGCGCCGCCCCTCTCAAGAGCCTTCCCGAGTTTTTCCTGCAAAACGACGTCCTCTGCGTTCCCACCCAGCGCTCGTGCGTATGCCTCCGCGGCGCCGGCATACCGGCCGAGCCTATCGAGCATATCGCCTCTCCAGTACCAGGCGTCGGTATCAGCGGGTTTTTTCTCTACGATCGCGGCGAAACATTCCGCTGCCCCCTTGTAGTCGCCGGACCTGGCCAGGACGCGCCCCAGTGCATGGAGTATCCCGGCATCATCGGGAGAGAGATCGAGTGCTTTCCTCAACCACTCCGCGGCCTCCTCATCCCTGCCGAGGCGGGCGAGAGCCAGTCCCAGGGAGAGCCTGGCCGGACCGTTCTCGGGATCGGTCCTGAGCGCTTTCTCAAAACTCTTCGCCGCCTCAGTGTAGTTTCCAGCCTCAAACTGAGTATTCCCCTGGCTGATCGCGGGGTTTGCACCTTTACCCTGACCCAGAATATTACTGAAGAAATCCATCCAGCACCCTCCGCTACTGCTCGTACAGTATGCGATTTGGCTAACTCATAAACATTCTGTACATGGCCACCCGGAAGAGATGACCGATCGCTCTTCTAGAAAGATAGGGCGACCACTATTTGAGAAGACCGATTTACATAGTGATGCGTTTATTATGCAAAGGTTGATGCATGATGGTTGTCCTTATGATACTATGTGATCATGATGCAGAGACCAGACCGCCGGACAAATTTTTGGTTGAATGGCCCGGTGCCAGAAGAACCCTATCGGATCCTGCATTATGCAAAATGATCTCACCCGAACCGAACCACCGGCCAGATATAGCCCATCACGCGGTGCAGACCCCGGAGGGGGGAGTGTTCCGGGGCCGGAGACCTGGAGTTCGGTTATCGCTTTTCTGGTGCTCCTCACCGTCCTCGCTGCAACGAGCTTTTACAACTACCTCCTCTTCCACACGATCGTCGAACTTGTCGCCGTTGGGATAGCGATAGCGGTCTTCACCATCGCCTGGAACGC
>JAAYND010000081.1 GCA_012521035.1 Methanomicrobiales archaeon | reverse complement strand
TCGACACTCCTTTGATCGAAGGCGAGGAGGACGTCGACCGGGGTGCGGAGCGCTCCTATCGTTCTCTCCGAAGCCCTGATGATGGCGAAGTTGTGACCGCCCCTGATGAGCGACGGGTAGTCAAAGTACATGTAGGTCTGATAACCGAGACGGGAGAAGAGTCCGGCGATAGAGAGGCCTGCTGTATTGATCCCCTCCCCGGCTTTCCCACCGATGAGTACGGAGTATTCATGCATGACAGATTGGTGTGTCATTCTCTCTCTACTTATATATGCGCCCGACTCCTTCACCGCACAATCGGCGATGCCGCCTCGTCGAAGGGGTTACTCCGCATCGCAAGAGAGAAGAGATAAGGATAGTTCCGTTTGAGGTACTCCATGTAGTCGAGCCATTGTGCAGTGAGCAGACGGTATACCCTTCCTATATCATCCTTGAGGTGCCGGATGTCGCTCTCCGGGAGACCGGCAAAGTCCTCCCGCCGTTCGAGTTCCTCGGTGAGATGGAAGGTTGCCCTGAGGAGGTCGGTGAACGCCTCGTGCTCCAGGAGGACGGGGTTTTCGAGCAGTCGGAGGAGGAAATCCCGCCGTCCTACAAGGTGCCGGCAGAGTCTCTCCAGGTCGGGGGCATCGATGGCGACGTCGTAGCGGTGGTGCTGGAGGAGGTCGCGGACCGTGGAGAATCTTTCGGGCCTCCAGGTCTTCGTCACGATGAGATCCTGCCGGATCCCCGGGAGATCCGGGTCATGGTACGAGAGGAACACGAGGAGTTCATTGCCGACCTCTGAGAAGAAGGCGCCGATGACCATGTTCAACTTCTCAAGCCTCTCGCGCTTTGCCCTGATGCTCAGGAGCTCGTTTATGATCAGGGTGACGAAGAGGACGTTTATCGGCAGAAATCCGAGAGCGTTGAGGATATATTGGTAGGTATTCCCGGGATCTCCGAGCAGGAGGTACTTTGCGGTGTAGATGACGACCGAGAGGAGGACCAGGATGATCCCGAGCCGCACTTCCCATGTGCGGAGGCCAGAACCCATACTGATTACATGGCCTCCAGCGGCGGATAAAGGTTGGGCTCCTGGCGGCCGTGAAACGGGAGGTTTGTGGATCTCCCGGCCGGTGTGTGGCCGGATCGGGCAACCCCGACCCATGAGACCTCTCCGGCCTATAGCCACGAGTGCCATGTGCGCGGCCGATCTCGGTCAGGGCACGAACTGCAGGCGACTGCCCGGAGGCCTCATGAGCATGTCGAAAAGCAGAAATACCCTGGCGTACATGGATGTTCTATGAAGACCAGGTTGTTATCTGCTCTGGTTGTGCTCCTGCTGGCACTCGCATTCTCTGCCGCCTGCACGGGTTCTGAGAACGGTGGTGCGCCACCCACGACTGAGACCTCACCGACCACGGCAACGTCCGGGACCCCCGCCTCCTCCCTTACACCCGGCCCGACACAGACGATGCCCCCGGGGAAGGAGGTTGCGTTCCAGATTACGCCGGGGTACCCCTCCCGGTTTACTCACGACCTTACCATCACCTTCAGCGGTGGTAAAGGCCAGGATCTCCTGAAGAAGAAGATCGATCTCCGTGTAACCAAATCGACCGGTGAGGTTGTCACCGAGACCCTGCAACCGGTCATCGGTGATGCGGTCACCATTACGGAAGCAAAAGGCGAGAACAGGGTTGAGATAACCGTCTCCCTCGTCACGGGAGGCACCTACCGGGTAATAGACGAGATCGTAAAGGTTCCATAACCTTCAACCCGGTTTTTGCAGGTGAGGGGTGGCCCGGTACAAACCTGGATGAGAATCCGGGGATGACTTATGCCCCCGGCACTCACCCCCTCTCCACGCTCCACCGTATGAGCAGACCGTCATCGAGTTGCCCGGTCTCGATGATACGTAACCGCGCAAAATCCTCTTCTCTGAGAAACCCTCCGCCGTCCGCCGGCGTGGGGGCGGCCGCGCCCCCGATGATCATATTACCGATGAACATCTGGAGTTCGTCGACAAGCCCCTGTTCAAAGAGTGTCCAGATCAGGGTTCCGCCTCCTTCGACCATCAACCGCCGGACGCCCCGCTGGTGGAGCTCTTCAAGCAGCACCGCAAGATCGACGGTCTCATCACCTGTGACGATGACGTCTGCATGCTCCGCGAGCGCTTCCACCCTCTCCCGGGGCGCTGCACGCGAGACCGCTATGATACGTTTTCCGGCTCCTTTGTGGAGTATATCCGCATCTGGAGGTGTCCTTCCTCTACTATCCACCACGATACGGATGGGGTGTTCGTCCTTTCCGGCCGCTGCACGCTCTGCCCGGAGCTCCGGGGATTTAACGGTGAGGGAGGGATCATCGGCGAGAACAGTGCCGATACCGACCATGATGGCATCGCTCTCCGCCTTGATCCTGTCTACCCGTGAGAAATCCTCAGTCCCTGAGATCCTCACCTGCCGCCGCTCCCTCGTCGAGATCTTTCCATCAGCGCTCATGGCAATGTTGATGAAGACAAACGGGCGCATATGCTACGTTTGCACGATGATCCTCATATATCTCTCCTCCTGCGGCGTGAGGTGATCCAGAGTCTTCCCCCCGCCTGGCCCGATGAGGGGAAAGATGTCCCGGGGCGACCACCCGAAAAATGGATATACTCAGTCACATTTGTCAATTGTTGTCTTTTCATCGACTGGAAGTTTCGATCATTATATATAAGATTCGCTGAATATCTCTCATCACACTTCATGATTCCAGATACGCGCCTATGTGCCTCTTTCCGGGAAAATCTCTTCAACGAGACAGATATCGTCAAAATGATCGTAATACTATCATTTTCGGCAATATCACTCATGTTCACGGCGATCGGGCTGGAATCTGGCATCTACCCGCTCTTCCCCCTCCTCTGTTGCATTCCTATTCTCTTTGTCGTCCTCTGGTTCCCCGGGAATGCACTCCGGGTGACAACCCTCCTGGTTGTCGGGTTTGCTCTCATCCACATCCGCTACATGGCTCTCGGTGTCATGATAGATCCCGTAATTCCCGGAATATATGTGATAGCATTTTTCTGGTTTTTCGGGGCCATAAGCCTCTTATCACAGCACTCTCATCTCGCTGTCTCCCGGTATAGCGCGCTCATCGAGAATGCCCATGATGCAAAGTTCCTCTGCGAGCCTGATACACTCCGGCTCCTCTGTGCGAGCGACAGACTTGCTGAGATCCTCGGTTACGCGCCTCATGAGCTGGTTGGCATCCCGGTGGAGAAGTTCTGGGCGGATGGGGCCGGAAAGACCCGGTTCATCGAGGAGATGCAGAAGGAGGGTTACATCGGGAATATGGAGATTACCCTCCTTACGCGGAACGGCGATGCTCATGCGGTCCTCCTCTCCTGCCGGGCGCTGATCCCCGAGAACCTCTTTGAGTGTACGGTTGTGGATACCGGCAGCCTCAGGAATGAGCGAGATGATCTACTCCAGTCAAATGGCCGCCTGATGCGCCTCATCCACCAGTCAAACGATATCTTCTTCATGCAGGATACTGCGGGCCGCATCCTTCACTTCTCCTGGATGCGCGCACCGGAGTATGGCATCTCGCCCGATGATCTGATCGGTCTCGGCGCCGATGCCCTCCTTTCCGGGGACCTGGCCGCGCAGCATACGAAGTGGATCCAGGAAGTGGTGAGTACGGGGAAGACCACTCAGTATAACCTTGACCTGGAGATCGCAGGTGACCGCCATACCTTCTCCATCACGATCGCTCCGATGTACGGGGGGGACGGCGATCTCATCGGTGTCATGGGGTCAGCGCGCGACACCTCCGAGATGAGACGGCAACGGCTTGCCTGCAAACAGATGGCGTGGGAGATCAATCAGTGGCAGGAGTTCGTCACCACCATATCCCATGAGCTGCGCACGCCGCTCCAGCCGCTCATCGGCTATCTCCAGATGATCATCGATAATCCTGGATATTATGAACTTACCCCGGAGGTGGAGAGTCACCTTACGGCCTGCCTCGCCTGTGCCCGACAGGAGGAGGTCATTGTGGACAGGATGGTCAGGCTGAGCCTGCTTGAGATGGACCGCATCAAGGTCGATATGCGCGAGATCTCCCTCCACCGCCTTGTCGACTCGGTCATCTCTGAAGGCGGCTACGATCAGGAGGCCCGGACCAGCAACGATATACTGGAAGATGTTCGTATATGGGGAGATCCCGAACTGCTCTACCAGGTGGTGGAGAGCCTGGTATCGAACGCCGTTAAGTATAATGAACCGCCAAAGGAAGTAAGAATACACTATACAGAATCAAATCGAAACCATTATATTATGGTATGTGATAATGGCATCGGTATCCCACGCGATGCCCTCGAATCGATCTTTGACCCGTTTTATGTGGGTGGAGCCGATAAATTGAACCGTAAAGGTGGTCAGATGGGTCTGGGGCTCGCCATCGCGAATAAATACATCCAGCTGCATGGAGGGGAAATAACGGTGACAAGTGTAGTGAATGATGGGAGTACTTTCACCATCAGGATACCGCGGGAGGTCTGAGGTATGGGAAAGAAGATCATGGTCGTTGATGATGATCTGCCGACGCTGGAAGTGATGGAACTTCTGCTCAAAAAAATCAGTCATGAACCGGTTCTGGTTCATAACGGATGGGACGCCCTGCGGATGATCAAGAAAGAAAAGCCTGCTCTCATCATCCTCGATGTGATGATGTCTCCCATCGACGGGTGGCAGTTCCTCGAAGAACTGAAGCAGAATGAGGAGTTCAGGGATATCCCGGTTCTGCTTTTTACCGCAAAGTACGTCTGGCCGGAAGAGTATTCCCGGTATGCCGGGGACATCGTCGGTGTCCTGGAAAAACCTATCTCGCTTGCCGAACTGAAAGCAGCACTGGAGAAGGCTCTCTCTTCTGCCCCTTCTTCCCCGAGCGATAGCACCCTGGTTAAATCGAATATTCGAAACACATAACCTCATTTTCAGGTTCCCACCTTGCTTGAGGCGTAGCGACTCTTCTGGTGGTGTCTGCCCGTATCGGGATCTCAAACCCTGGACCGAAAGGCATTTTATCGACCGGGAGCGTATTACCGGGCAGTGAACCTCTGATGATCGTTACGGATCTCCCGTGTTGTCCCTCTCTCAAGGAGTACCGGGAAATTATGGGGGTGGAGCAGTTCTCAGTCGTCGAAGAGCTCGCTGAGCGCCTGAGAGGCATCAGGCTCCAGGAGATCAACTCCACCCGCCATGGTGGCGGTGTGGCCGAGATCCTCATGTCATACGTTCCTTTCCTCAACGCTCTCGGCCTCGATACGACCTGGAGTGTCATGGAGGCTGAACCTGCGTTCTTCGATGTCACAAAGACCCTCCATAACTTTCTCCAGGGTCAGGGCGGGTTTTCGCCGGAGATGATCGAGACCTACTGGGAAGCCCAGCGGCAGAACGAGGGGTTGATCGAGGAAGATTGTGACGCTGTTACGATCCACGATCCCCAACCGCTTGGCCAGATCGAGTTCCTGCCCGGGCGGGAACTCGCCCGAAAACGGCTGATCTGGCGGTGCCATGTCCAGCTTGAGACGGTGCCTACCGGTGCGGTGGGATCAATTGGAAACATCCTGCGGCGACTGGTCGAGAAGTACCATGCGAGCATATTCTCAAGTTTCCAGTATCTCCCTCTCTGGCGCGTGCCGAGTTTCATCATCCCGCCATTCATCGACCCCCTCTCAGAGAAGAACCGTGATATCCCTGCTACTGAGATCGATGCTACCCTGGAAAAATACGGGATCGACCGGGAAAAGCCGATCGTCTCACAGGTCTCTCGCTATGATATCTTCAAGGATCCCGTTGGTGTCATCCAGGCGTTTCGGAGGGTCCGCCGGAAGATGCCCTGCCAGCTCGTTCTCGTCGGTGGCCGGGCATGTGATGATCCCGAGTGCTACATCGTCCTGCGCGAGGTCCGCGAGGCGGCCGAGGAGGACCCCGATATCCACATCCTCGATCTCCCGCCTGACAGCCACCGGGAGATCAACGCTCTCCAGCGGGCATCAGACGTCATCGTCCAGAAGTCCATAAAAGAGGGGTTCGGGCTGACCGTGACCGAGGCGCTCTGGAAGGGGAGACCCGTCGTCGGGGGGAACGTCGGCGGCATACCGCTCCAGATCCGCGATGGATGGAACGGCTACCTGGTCTCGACGATTCCGGAGACCGCCGACCGGATCCTGTACTTTCTCCGGCATCCGGAGATCGCAGAGGAGATGGGGAGGCGGGGGAGGGAGTTTGTGCGGGAATACTACCTGCTCCCCCGGGGTGTGCAGGATCACCTCACCGTCATCGACCAGCTGGTCAATGGCAGGATCACCGCCCGGGAGAGCGTCATCTGCTACCACCCGCAGGTGGTGACGACGCGGATGGCCGCGGGTTCAACACACCACTACTGACCCCTCGCTGGAGGTCTTTTGCGTGGTCACTCGATAGGGATCTCCTTCCCTCCCGTGCCCCGGTGGTCGACCGGCACCTTTGTCATACGCACCTCGAGGACACCGTTTCTGTAACCGGTCTTTGCGGCCTCGCCCGTGACGCTCGCGGGCAGGCGGATCAGGCGGCTCAGGGTGCCGCCGCTGCGTTCCTGGACGTAGTATCCTTCCGCTGCCGGCCCGGCACGCTTTGCTGTTATCCGCAGGGTCTGCGGATTCAAGAGCCTGATGTTGATCGCGCTCTCATCTGCGCCCGGGAGTTCTGCAACCACGATCACCTGGTCTCCGTGGTCGAGGATATCGACCCGGAAATCTGTGGAATGGCCACGGAAATCGCGGTCGCTTCTGCGGGATGCCGGTGGCAGCCTATCTATCCTTCCCTGGTCATCCGGCGTCTCATTCGGTTGCTTTCGTGCTGGATCAGGATCCTCCTTCTTTCCTGTCAATCTCCCCCTCCTGGCTCTCTCGCTATCCGGGGATATCTCCGGATCGGGTATACTTAACCCTTCGTACCGGGTGGGGGTGCGGATGGATATCCATGAATGTGTGCTGTTGCCCTCCCGATCTTTTTTGCCGGGGTGGATCGCCTGGAGGGCACTGATGACGGCAATGAAGCCCGCCAGTACAGAAACATTTATATTGTTGTGCGCATATGAGTAATATATACAAACGGAGGTAAGAAAAAATGCCAGGATTTGATGGTACCGGGCCCCGTGGAATGGGGCCGATGACCGGGCGGCGCATGGGCCGGTGTGTCCAGCCGCCGGTAGAGGGCAGCCCCGCCGGAGACGCGGGTGAGACCACCCAGGAGACCCCGATCCAGCAGCCGCAGGTCTATGGCCTCGGGCGCGGCGGGATCCCGTGGGGATGTGGCAGAGGATTCGGCGGCGGCCGCGGTGGCGGGCGCAGGCGCCGGTGGTAAGTACCCCCGGTCGCTCTTCGCGGAACCTGCCAGAGTGTGATGATTGATCGGGATGCTCTGCACCCGATATTTTTTTGTTGAGTGCTCTTCCGGTGCGGCTCTTCCCTGAGTGGTGCCGGCCGGGCACGAACAACGTTTCTTTGATGAATTTCCAGGATACCCTCTTCTATCTGATGAAGATTGGGTATCAGTGATATCGTGCTATCCGGGTAGCGGAGCGTGAGATCCCGGGGGGGTGAAAGGGGGGGTCTGGTGCTGATTCCACAGGGAGGATGTTGGTGATATGTGCAGATGAGGCTCTTGCACTGACCCTGTGAGTATTACCAGCACCGCCATCCGCGGCCCCGGCCTCTGCCGAAGCCACGACCCCAGCCCCCACCCCGGGGCATCCCTCCCCGGCCGAGACCGTAGACCGGTCCCGGATACGGTGAGTACGGGATGCGACGGCCCCACATGGGGGGCCACTGCCCCCTGCCGGCGGGGTGGCAATAGCCGAATCCACCGCCGGTCATCGGACCCAGTCCCCCGGGTCCTGTACCGTCAAATCCTGGCATGGTCTGTCTCCTGTGGGCTCTACGCCCACAATAACTACTCATATATTCATAAATATATGAATATTTCCTTAAGGGCAGGTGCCGGCCTTCGAGCCGGTGCGGCCTGTGGCCTGTGCGAAGGGTCTCGGGATGGAGCGAGATGCCCTGCCCGGATACCAGTTCTTCCTGGCGCCAGGTTGAGGGAGAGGTCTACTCTCCATTCCCCGGGTTTGATAGCGCTCTTCTCGCCTCCCGAACAAAGGCCCGGGTTTTTTCGGGGTCGCGGATGCCGTCTCTCTTGACGCCGGTATGCACATCGACTCCATAGGGGCGGACCTGACGTATCGCCTCGCAGACGTTCTCCGGAGTGAGCCCTCCTGCAAGTATTACGGGAATCGATGAGTTTGCCACGATTCTCGCACTGATCTTCCAGTCGTGAGGGACCCCCGTCCCCCCGATCTTCTCCGGGGTTCGGGAGTCGAGGAGGAGTGCGTCGGCATGGGGTTCGTAGAGTTTTCCGGCCGTAATGGCCGATTCATCCGTCACATGGATGGCCTTTATGATCTTTACGTGCGGGAGGGCATCGCGGATGGAGTCGATCGCGGCCGGCTCGATGGTATCCTGGATCTGCAATGTCGTGCAGTGTGAGTCTCTCACGAGCCGTATAAGGTCTTCAGTCTCCCGCAGGTGGGTGACCGCGACCGGTTCGATGAACGGCGGGAGTTTTCGTATCAGTCTTGCGGCATCTTCCGGGGTTACGAAGTCGCTGCTCTGGTATCTCACGCCCATGATGAAGCCCAGGGCATCGCAGCCGGCATCGATGCCGCACTGTATATCCGCAAGGCTGGTTGTTCCGCAGAACTTGATGCGCATGGGAAGTTCTCTGTTGTTATGACAGAATAGGGTATGTGCGTGTTCGAAGGCCGCCGGCCCTGCACGGGTGGGTGAAATGCGGGAGGGACCGCTCCCGCCTGCCGGCACCGGGGTGGTTTTGTGGGGGCGCGGGGAGGCCGGCGCTGAAAATACTCTTCGCCGGCATCTCGTCATACACTGTTCTCCTATCTCCCCCACCCCGCCCGCGCCTCCGGCGCTCCTCCCCTGCCCCCACAGGAAGGGGGCAGTAGTCGCGACATCCCCGGCAATGGCACAAGCACGGGGAAGGCCGGCCCGGATTGTGCGTTTCGCTGGCATCATCCCATACACCGGACCGTAGAAGTATCCCCGGAAAAGCCTGCCCGGGATGCTGGCCCGGATTGTGCATTCCGCCGGCATCATCCCACCCACCGGACCGTAGAGATATCCTCGGAAAGGCCTGCCCGGGATGCCGGCCTGGATTGTGCATTTCGCCGGCATCATCTCATACACCGTACCGTGGGGGATATGTGCGACAAGAAGCTGTATCGAGGATTGCGGGTCGATCCGCCGTCTTATCCGTTTGAGACGTACCTACCGTGGCATGCATCCCTGGTAACGGGGTTGTGTGAAGCCCGCGGAACAACGTGGAGAAGAACAGAACCCTGATCTGTTCCATCTGCCAGGTAAACGACGTCAGGGAGAAGCAAACGCTGAATCACCGAAAGGATCGTTACACGGAACAAGTGAAACCAGGGTGATACACTTGAGCCAAAATCGGCAACGGAATCGGGCCATCACTGCTATATCCACAGAATGGCAAACGGACGGAGAGGTTCCCGGTCTAGAGGTGGCTCCTACAACGTCATGCAGTATCCTCGATATGGAACTTGGAAACCCGGATACACCCCCCGAACGGGGTATGGAGGTCGTGAGACCGACAAACGGTGTAGACGGTACAGGATGTCCCAAGAAGCGAATGCTTGCCTGTAATGGGCAGGATAGAGGGTTTCTCCCTCAGCCTGAAAGGGCGCCCACGTGGGACAGGTATTCCAAAGCAATGAAAGGAGGTATACCCGTGAAAGTATGTCATTCACCGACGCCGCAAGGCGAGAAGCATACTGACAAGGAACTCGCCCAGCAATGGAACGCCATTGACTGGGAGAAAACAGAATTCCTTGTCAACAGGCTACAAACCCGGATTGCAAAGGCAACGCAAACAGGAAAATGGAATCTGGTCAAACGTTTGAGTTATCTCTTGACACACTCCTTCTCCGCGAAACTTCTCGCGGTGCGGATCGTCACCCAGAATAAGGGAAAACGAACCCCGGGAGTTGATGGGGTACTCTGGACCTCTGCATCAGCCAAGATGCGGGCAGTCCTGAGTCTCACTGACAAACAGTACCACGCACAACCGCTTCGTCGTATCTATATCCCAAAGCCGGGAAAGGCGACAAAGCGCCCGATCTCAATTCCAACCATGTATGACCGGGCAATGCAAGCGCTTTATGCTCTGGCTTTACAGCCAATAGCAGAGACAACGGCCGATACTCGATCATTTGGGTTCCGGCTCTTCCGGTCGGCACAGGACGCATCTGGGTATGCCTTCAACTGCTTAGCGAGAAAGACCTCGGCCCAATGGACCCTGGAAGGAGATATTCAGGGCTGCTTTGACAACATCGCCCACGATTGGCTCAGGGAGCATATTCCCATGGACCGATCGGTCCTTGCCCAATTTCTCAAAGCAGGCTATATCTTTGAGGATCGACTCTTTCCGACAGACCGGGGCACGCCCCAGGGAGGCATTATCTCACCCCTCCTCGCCAACATGACGTTGGATGGGATCGAACAACTGCTCGCGGCAAACTTCCCCCGGATGAAAGTCCACTTCATTCGCTATGCGGATGACTTCCTCGTCACGGCTCCGACAAAGGAGATCGCAGAAGAAGCCAGAGACATCATCCAGGAATTCCTTGCTGAACGCGGCCTCGAACTGTCGAGAGAGAAGACCGTGATCACTCACATCGACGAAGGATTTGACTTTTTGGGTTACAATTTCCGGAAATACAACGGGAAACTGCTCATCAAGCCGTCCCAGAAGTCGATCAAGGCGATCATGGAAAAGATCGGGAGAACAGTGAAAAAAGCGCGCGCCTGGACTCAGGACGCGCTTATCAGAACCCTGAACCCGATCATTCGAGGCTGGACAAATTACCACCGCCACAATGTTGCTACAGAGACTTTCCGGAAACTGAACGACTACCTCTGGACGGTGACATGGCAGTGGGGCAGGCACAGACATACCAATAAAGGGAATACGTGGATCGCGCATAGATACTGGCAGCCAGAGGGAAGGAGAAAATGGGTGTTTCGGACAGAGGAGAACAAACTCTTGAGGTTCTCGGACACCAAAATCCGAAGACATTCATTCCCCAAACTCGATGCGAACCCATATCTTGACCGGAAGTATTTCCTGGAGAGAAAGGATCGCATGAGGCAAGCAACACCCCGAAACGAGACCAGAAAACCTTTTTTTGCGTTGCCGCCCCAAACGGGGTAGCGGAATGCACGAGCCGTATGCTCTGAAAGGGGCACGTACGGTTCCTGGAAGGGGGGAGGGTGGTAACACCCTCTCCCTATTCGACCGC
>JAAYND010000080.1 GCA_012521035.1 Methanomicrobiales archaeon | reverse complement strand
ATGCTGCGGTGAATATTCACCGTGTGGGGATGGAACAGCCCTTCGAGCCTGTGGAGATGATACCGCTACATCACATCTCTGTGATGCAAGTATTGTCTATGAAGCAGGAAGCCCCGCCCTTTAGGGCAGGGTAGTTCACTAAAATACTGCGGCCCTATGGCATGGGCCGGGGCGCCCCGATCGCGCAACCGACCATCCCTTCCCGCGTCGGGGTCAGGATCATCTCTTATGGGAAGAACCGGGAGTGATAACTCCTCTCGCCGGGAAATGCCCGCATCACGATTCGTCTTTCGTTGTGGTAGAGGTACGGATCGCCCACTCCGCAGACACCTCAGCACCGTCCCCATGCTTGCGCAGGAACAGCCTGACGTTCGCCGATTCAACCCATCCGCGGTCGAGTCGGGTGATGAGTTCATCGATCTGGCGCGACTGATCGAGGATCTTCCCGGCAAGCGGGTCGTCGATCATCCCCGCATACCCGACGATGACCTGTAAGGGGTTTCGGATATGGTCACCGAGGACGGCAAACTGCTCGATGTTCTTCCCGAGCTGCGCGTACGTCTCGCGTTTCATCTGTTCGGTGATGACACGCTCGGAGATATCCATAACGATCAGCATGACGCAGAGCGGTTGCCCGGCGTCGTTCTGCACGATGCTACCCGAGACCTGGATATGAAACATCGATCCGTTGTTCCGTAGCCCGACCGTCTCCTGTACGATAGCATGATCGTCAAGGAGGCACCCGGGGAGGTCTTCCCCAACGGCGGGATTTGCAAAGAACTCCCGGATATTCTTCCTGGCTAGCGTTCTTCCCTCTCCATACCCGAACATCAGGGCAAAACTCCGGTTGGCATACATCACCACCCCGTCAAGATCGGCGATGAGGATGCCGTTTGTCGATGACTCAAGAGCGCTCTCTTTTATCTTGAGTTCCCGCTCGGCAAGGATTCTATCTGTAATATCGCGAGCGATCACCACAAGGTATTGCCTGTCATCGAATGTAACAGACCGGGCGGTGATCTCCATCGGGATCTCCCGCCCTTCCCGCGATATGAGTGATGCGATGCAGGTGTGCCGGGTCTCGGTGGGGTGCTCACCGATCTTCCGGATGAACCCGGTAAATCCGGCCCGGTGCTCCGGGGAGAGCAGGTCGGTGAACGGTGTTGCCAGGAGCTCCTTCCTCGTGTAGCCAAGACATACTCTCGCGGATGCGTTGATATCCACAGGTATTCCGGTATCCGCCTGGATCAGGAATATCGCGTCGTACGTCTGGTCGAGCAGGGTCCGGAACCTCTCGAGTTCCGAGAGCCGGTCCTGTAGCTCAGGGTAGTAACTCTTGTGCAGGGATCTCTCTCCGAGACCGATGATCTTCTCCCGGAGCGCATCCAGATCGTCAGGTGGGTTAGAGGGCATCTTCGTAAATCCGCTCGATATCTTCGCAGGTGAACCTGCGGGGGTTTGTTGCCATACAGGGGTCGGTAGATGCCAGCCCGGCGAGTGTGTGGATGATCTCCTCCCGGACACCGAGATCAGTGAGGGTCTCCATGATGCCAAGGGATCTCCGGAATGCCGCTATCTTCTCCGCCGGGGAGGTCGATTCCGATCCAAAGATCGCCCCTATCCGGTCGTACCGCTCCGGCGCTGCATCGTAGTTGGCCGAGATCACATGTTCGAGGAGCAACGCATTACATCGCCCGTGCGCAAGATCGTAGATCCCCCCGAGACTGTGTGCCATCGCGTGTACGGCCCCGAGACTGGCGTTTGAGAACGCGAGACCGGCGTGGAGGCTGGCGAGGAGGGAGAGATGTCGGAGCTCCAGGTTTCCGGGGTCTTCAATGACCGCAGGGAGCACGTTAGAGGTGAGCTTCATCGCCTCAAGGGCATGCACGTCTGTCATCGGGGAGCTGCCAGTCGAGACGTAGGCCTCGATCGCGTGGGAGAGGGCGTCCATGCCGGTATCCACGGTCAGCTCCCGGGGCATCGTCGTCAGGGGCTCGGGGTCGAGCAGGGATATGTCGGGGACGAGCATCTTACTGATGATTGCGAACTTTCGCCTCTCTGCCTCGTCCATGATGATAGCGAACTGAGAGACATCGGCAGAACTCCCGGCGGTCGTCGGGATGCATATGAGCGGTGGTGCCGGTTTTCGCACCCGGTCGACACCCTCAAACGTACAGATATCACGTATGTTGGAACTCGCTATCCCGATCCCCTTGGCGCAGTCCATGGGGCTCCCTCCACCGACGGCGACGATGCCATCGCATTCCTCAGACTGATAGATCTCCGCGCCTGCCATCACCTCACTGGAGCGGGGGTTTGGGGAGACTGAGTCAAAGACCGTGAATGATACCCCGGCCCCGGTCATGCTCGTAGCAACAGCCTCTGTCCAGCCTTCAGCACGGACTTCCGGATCGGTGACGAGGAGAACCTGTCGCATCCCGAAGTTACGTGCATACCTGCCTGCGAGATGCAGTGCTCCGTATCCACAGATAAATTCCGGAGCAACAAATTTTCTCAGGTTGATCAGATCTCTCCGGGTCATAGCACAACACAACAGCATTCGGGGACCAGAGTGGTATTATCAACCAGCTGTATTGAATCATATCCATATATACGTGACGAACACCCGGACAATGGAAGATCATCAAAAACTACCCCCGCCTGTATCCGATCCCGGGTGATTCGTTGTTGAGGCCGGGGAATGCTTTAGCCCCAGGGGTGGGCGCTTCTGGTCAGGTTGGCGCGAGAAAGGGGGGGTGAGGCATTCGCCCCCATATCTCCCCTCCCGCAGCCAGCGCCGATCGGGTTATCACCTGTGGCCGGGGGGATGGTGGAGACCATCAATTCCGGTACCAGGGTGATGCAGGGTGACGTGCTCCTGCTGGGTCTGCCGGGTCTGGTTCCTCTCCAGGGTCGGCGTTATAGCAGGTGATGTCGGCGTTGGAGTGAGATTGTCGGCTGCTCCTGGCGCTATCGTGGGCGATGTCGGCGTTGGAGTGACAGCCTCAACCGGTTCTGGTGTGGTAGCGGGCAGCACGGCCTCCGGGGTGGTCTCAGTGGCCGGCACGAACTTCCAGAGACTGCCCGTCTGTGTGGATGAGTTCGGACCGCCGACGGTGTTCGTCAGCAGGTAGATCTCGTTGTCGTTGTCCCGGCCGATCGAGCGGACGAACTGGTTCAGACGCCCGTCTTCCTGGCCAGGAGCGCCGATGACCTTCAGCTCCTGAAGGGTCCACATGGCATTCTCCTCCGGTGTGAGATCTTCTGCCGTGGAGGGTATCCTGCTCTCCCAGTCGTCCGGGGGTGTGGCAACAAAGAGTATGCCGTTTGGCGTCACGTAGTTGTCAGGCGAGCTCCACGAACCGAAGACGTACTTCCCGGTGAAGTCCTGGAGATCTGCGCCACGGTAGATCTCACCGCCGACGATCACGTTGCCGACATCATGCCCGTACTCGACGACGGGGCCTATCAGGGGCTCACCCTGGTACCCGGTCGTGTTGCAGGTCTCCGGGGGCGTCAGCGAGTTGTTCGCGTCGAAGCAGTGGGTGCCTTCACGGATGTTCCAGCCGTAGTTCCCACCTTTTACGATATCCAGCACGGACTCAAAGAGATCCTGGCCAGCCATCGATATGAGGAGGGCGTTTTTGCCTCCTGAGTCAAATGACATGAAGGCCGGATTCCGGAATCCATAGGCGTAGATCTCAGGTGGAATCTCGTCGTAGGCATAGGTCTCGAGGATGGGCGGCTTCTCGGTGACGAAGGGGTTGTCCTCCGGTACGCTGTAGAACCGACCCTCGGTGGTCGTCCACGTGGGGTTTGTCGGCTGGGAGTATCCGCGGAAGTCCTCGGTCACCTCAGCCTCGTCGACCACCGGTGGGCTCTCCATGGGAGTCTGGTTCCCGCCGCTGACATCGATCCGCAGAATCTTGCCGTAGATCTTCGTGAGATCCTGGGCGTTGCCGATCAGGGGGTTGTGGGCATCGCCGACATCATTCCCTTTCCCGATATCACCGACCGATATGTAGAGGTACCCATCGACGGGAGAGAAGGCGAGAATACCGCCGTTATGGTTCTCATACGACTTGTCGATGTACATCAGGATCTTCTCGGAGGATAGGTCCACCGTATCGGGATTGTCCTCATCGACGGTGAACTCCGAGATGTGGTTTGTGCAGCTCCAGCCATCCGGCGCTCCCTCTCGCAGCGGCGCGCTGTAGAAGGCGTAGACCTTGCCGTTCTGCTGGAAGTCGGGATGGAATGTTATCGAGAGCAGACCGCGCTCGTCGTAGGTCGGATCGAGGTCCGCGAGATTGTCCCGGAGATCCAGGAACGGTTCATCAGCGACGGACCCGTCTGCCTCCAGGATCTTCACCACGCCGATCTGGTCGACGACATAGAGCCGGCCGGAGTCATCGCCTGGCGCTGCCACAACTATCATCGGCGCGGTGGTGAAGTTATCCACTACAAGCTCCAGGCTCACCTCTGGAGTGAATCCAGAGACGCTTCCAAACGTCGTTACCGTTGTGTTGTTCGTGAATTTCACTGCCTGATCCGCACCCTCATTGGTGAGGTCGGAGGCATCTGCCCCGCCTGCAGGTGTCGTCGCGTCCAGCGACGTATTGGTGTTGCTCGCTCCTCCTTGCTGGGCTGCAACGCCTCCGATGAGGCAGATGCAGACCGCTATCACAAGGAAGGCCATGCGTTGTGTATGAGGTTTCATACGGGCCGGGGGGATAGAAGTCATATACTATATACGTTCCGGGATGCCGGGAGTCATGTACATACGCAGCCGTTCTCGTCGCTCTTGAAAGCCTGTTCTCCCCTGTGGGGTAGCAGAACATGACCCCGGCCCCCGACCAGGGGTTGATCGAATCAGGGGGGAAAATGGGGCTGTCCTCCCCTTCCCTCGATCATGGAGAGAATGCTATCGATCATTGAGGCGGCACAATCTTCCAGACCTTGCCGGTGCTGGTGGATGTATCCGGCCCTCCCGTATCGTTAGTCACCACGTACATATCCTGGTTCGCGTCTACGCCGAATCCGCGCACAAACATACCCAGGAACTCATCGGTGTGACCGGTGACCCTCAGTTTCTGAGATCTCCACATGGTGTTTCTCTCTGCATTCAGGTCTGCAGCGGTTCCGGGCTGCTCACTCTCATGCCACCCTTCCGGGGGCGTGGCGACGAGGAGGATGCCGTTTCCCGCCAGCCGGCTGTCGCCCCAGTAGCCGAATATGCACCTGCCCTGGAGTTCGGGGACGGAAGGTCCACGGTAGAGGTAGCCGCCGACGATAACGAGGCCGAGATCATGGCCACCCTCAAATATGGGGCCGATCAGGGGTTCATCCCGGTATCCAGTCGTGCGGCAGGTCTCCGGGGGCTGGAGTGGTTTGTCCGGGTCAAAACAGTGCGTTCCCTCGTGGATATTCCAGCCGTAGTTCCCGCCGCGTACGATGATGTCCACCGACTCAAAGAGGTTCTGGCCGGCTTCGCCGACGAAGAGCGCGTTATTGCCACCGGAGTCAAAGGACATGTAAGCGGGGTTCCGGAGCCCGTAAGCGTATATCTCGGGCGGGACGGTCTCGTAGGCATAGGAATCGAGGAGCTCGGGCTGGGCCTTTGCGAACGGGTTGTCGGGCGGTATGCCGTAGAGGCTGCCGGAGAACGTCGTCCATGTCGGTTCGGGCGGACTCTCCGGATGGTCGACATTCACACTCCCGGTCGGACCCTCCCGGGCCGGCACGCTCCCGGCGGTGGTGCTGTCCACATCGATCCTGAGGATCTTGCCGTAGATCTTCGTGAGATCCTGGGAGTTCCCGATACCGGGGGTATGCCCGTTCCCGACGTCGTTTGCCTTCCCACCGTCCCCGAGGGATATGTAGAGATATCCGTCGACAGGACTGAAAGCGAGAATGCCACCATTGTGGTTCTCATAGGGTTTGTCGATGTACATCAGGATCTTCTCAGATGAGATATCCACCCTGTTCGGGTTATCCGGATCGACCCGGAACTCGGATATGTGGTTTGTGCAGCTCCATCCCCGGGGAGCTTCCGACCTTAAGGGTGCGCTGTAGAAGACGTAAAGTCGGCCGTTGTTCCTGTAGTCGGGGTGGAATGCTATCGAGAGCAGGCCACGTTCATCGTACCTCGGACTGAGCTTCACAAGGTTATCCCGGAGATCCATGAAGGGTTCGGAGAGCGTGGTCCCATCTGCATCCACGATCTTTACGACTCCGATCTGATCTACGGCAAAGAGTCGCCCGGTCCCATCTTCCGGCGAGGTAACCATCATGGGCGCTGTATAGTTCTCGCTGATGAGCTCAAGGCCGATCTCAGCTCTGAAGCCCGGGACGGGTGTCAGGTTCGACAGGGATCTGTTATTCTCGAACGTTGCGGCACGCGGAGATCTGGCGTTCGAGAGGTCCATTTTGCTACCGGTCATGTGTAACATCTTCTATCACCTGATTTCAGTGTCTCGTTATCGCCAGAGACGTCGTTCAGTCTCGTCTGCCCCGTACCCGCGGCGGGTGCGAGGATCTGAGGAGACGCTATGACAGAGGTAACTGTTGTCATGCGGGGCGGGACATGACATGAGGCCATATAACGGTTATGATAGATCGCCCCGGCGAGATCCGGGGATGTCTTTCCGGCCAGGTGGATCTCTCGTCTGCCACGAGGTGCGTCATCGTCTTACCACCGGGACTATAGCGATCGCCGGTGGGGGGAGATCCAGGATGCATATGCCCCGCACAGGCTACCGGGGGCTGTGATCGCCATCACCGGATACAGACGGTGATCGATCTCCGGGATGCGAGGATGCCGGTCGGGAGCAGGTATCGGCCGGGTCGGCAACTATCGCCCCGGGGCGGAGAGAAAAAGGTTGGGTTGGGCCGGTTACTGCACGACAAAATCGCCGGTCATCTGCTGGGGGTGGACATCGCACTGGAAGTAGTAAGTGCCGGAGTCGGATGGTGCTGTGAAGGTGTAGGTGGTCGTCGCCGGGCCGGTGATGGTGTCGCCCTTAAAGATGCTCTGGCTCGCGGAGGAGTCGGTGTAGACCGCGAAGTTGTGCGGGACTCCCGTGTCCTCGTTGTCGAAGTTCACCGTCACCTCCGCTCCCGCCGGCACCGTGATCGTGCTCGTGTTGAACGCGATGTTCTTTGCTGAGAGATCAACGGTCACTGCCGCAGATGATGCGGCCGCAGTCCCGGCTGCGGTTTCTGTCGTCTCTGTAGTAGCGGTCGGTGTTGCCTCTGTGGCAGTCTCCGTGATAGCTGCTGTCGTCTCTGCGGCGGTCGGTGTCCCGGCCGGCGCAGTCGTAGTCTCTGTAACGATCGGCGTCCCGGTTGGCGGGGCTGTCGGTTGAGTGACGTTCTCACCCGGCGTGACGCACCCTGCGGCCAGAACTCCGGCGCTCACGAAGAGGAGCGCCACAATGAGGATTGTACTGGGCCTCATGCGGGAGACCATACCGCACCAGATATTTAAGTATTATCCCCCGGGAGGGTCACCCCGGCCGGAGGCAGAGCGGGTCGCCGCCATCGAGATCGCCGTGCTGGACGTAGGCCCGGACCCTGCATCCCATATCACAGACCTCCTGCCATCCGCAGGCACCGCACTGGCTTCCGGGGTCGCTCTCACCTGCCCGAAACGCCGCAAGCACCCGGTTATCGGGGTCGTTCCAGAGTGAGCTGAATGGCCGATCGCGTATGTTGCCTGCCAGGAATTCATCAAACTGTGCGAACTGGCAGGGATAGATGTTCCCGGAGGGATCGATATTTGCCACCCTCTTCCCGGCGCTGCACCCACCCATGCGGGTAAGGAGACGGTATACCCGATCGTATGCCGGGTTTGCGTCCGCTCTCAGCCTCTCAAGCAGGTATGCGCCATCCTGGGGGGCATCGACGGTCAGGAACTCCATCGCCGTCGGATCGGTCCGGGTGGCCTCCCGGT
>JAAYND010000079.1 GCA_012521035.1 Methanomicrobiales archaeon | reverse complement strand
CCTCCCTGATGATACTTCTGGATGGACCGACGACGAACGTCTGACTGACCTGATCAACACCGCCGGGATCAGCCTGATGAGGCTCTCGATGGAACATGCCCATGCTCTCTGCCTGAATGATGCAGATACAGCCTACGACACAGCGGATAGCCTGTATGCTCTCTCCACCCGCCTGCTCTGCGAGGTGCAGTCGCTCAATCTCTCTCCGGGGCAGGAACCCACAAGAGAGAGGTTTATCCGGTCGCTTGAGACGTACTCCACAGCAAGCCGGGAACTTCTCGATACGCCGGGATCCACGCCAGAATCCCTCAAAAAACTTGCTGGAGCATCGGAAGACCTTGAGGCGGTGAGTCAGCAGGCTGCACGAAGGAGCACTACCCTTGCGGCAGCGCCCGCTCTCCGGGCCATGGCCACACCACCTGTGGAGACACTGCCGCTCATGGAACGCTACACCTATGATGATCCGTCAGGTGAGAATATGGTCTCACTGCTCGCGGAGTCCTCCCGGACAGTAACAGCATACCGGACTATCAGCGCCGATACACCGGGAGTGAGTGTTGAGGCAGATGATGGACGTATGTTCCTCTTCATCGTCGTCAAATCGACGAACCTCGGGCACAGGGGCGACACTGATCTCTACACCATAGAGACACCGGGGCGAAGCGCGTTCACCCTGGAATACCGGGGAACAGCGTTTGTGCCCCGTGAGCTCCCGGCTTTCACCTCACTCGGGGAGTCATTTGACCAGAAAAGTCTGGAGCGGTATGAGTCGCTGAAAGGCTACCTCTGCTTCGATGTTCCCGCCTCCCTGAATGTCTCAGAGGCGACCCTGAGAGCCGATCTCGGGTATGCCGGCACTCCGGTATGGAACCCCGGAAGGGTTCTTGGAGAGTCCGGCACCGCATAAACCTTTTTTCACAAAACCTGACCCGGGCCCGCCCCGGGGTGGCAGCTCCTCGCGCGATGGATGCGAAGCTCTGCCGCCAGTGTGCGTGGGGATGATACCTCATCATCAGGTGCCGCAAACCTCGTGGGTCAGGCCCTGAAGCAGTCTCCTCCCTCCCTGGAGGTCGAACCCCCGGTCAGAGGGAGAGGAGTTCCACGCACCGGGTCACCGTATCCAGCACAGCGATGGTCGGCCGGCCGGTCAGGTAACCGCAGGTCTCCCCGGGGTTGATTATCAGCATCTTCCCGAGTTCCCTGATCTCTGCCTGGTGGGTATGCCCGTGGACCACAGTATCGAACGCTTTCCGCTCGATGAGCGCCTGCAGGAGCTCGCGGTTATCACCATGGAGGAGCGCTATCGCCATGCTGCCTGCGGTGACAGACGCAAACGTCCCTCGCAGGCTGAGGTGTTCGTGTTCTGAAAATCGCTCTGCCAGGAGATGGTGGTCGCCATCGTTGTTCCCGAGAACGCCGATCAGGGGGGAGTTCAGCTTCGCCAGCCGGGGGACGACGAACGGTGAGATGTAATCCCCGGCATGGAGTACCAGGTCTACTCCCTCTCTGTTCAGGCAGTTTACGGCCGCATCCACCATCTCGAGGTAATCGTGTGTATCAGAGAGTATCCCGATGCGCATGTATGCACTTCCTGACCGCTACCATGATAATAACTCCGCATCATCCCGGCTCTACCCGTCTCACCCACCGCCGGGTATGCGCTCCCCATCATACCATCCGCAAAAACCTGGAATATCCCCGTAGTTTCTGCCTCCATCTGCCGGAAGTTCTTTATCCGGTTATCATCTGATACAGGATTATGGGCATATTCCCTGGATCGGTCGGGGCTCTGGAAGAGAGATGAATTCATGGGAGTACAGCATGTGGGCGTATATCAGGCATCCTGATGGTAGCACAGAAGAACGGGAGTTTCCCACAGGGATATCCATCGAGATCGGCGATATCCTCGAGGATGGCGCGGTGGTCATCGATGTCCCGTACCCCGATGACTACGACGATGATGTGGACTCCCTGCTTTCGTACGACGAATGATCCGGGCCGCCTCCAGGCGGCGGCCTATCTTCGCCTCCGGAACCGACCTGCAACCCGGTACATCGGCTGGACGTTTGAGCCCTCCATCTCGCCGAGGGCGAACGCGAACCTGTCCTTGATGGTCGGCGGGAGACCACTCTCCGGTATCGATACAAACCCGTATGCACCGTAGAAGTCGACGAGGTTCCGGACCGAGTGCATGTACATCGTGTCGTGCTGGCATGCCTCGACGAGTGCATCCATGGACCTTCTGGCGTACCCCCTCCCCCGGTACCTGACCGGCGTGAAGACACCGTCCACCTCATAACCGTCAGGGTGTCGCCGGCACCGGGCGATCGAGACGAGGGTGTCATCTGCAAAGACACCGAATATCCGGTCTATATCAGGGTCTGCTTTTAGCTGGTGGTAATCGATCCATATCTCCTCTGCGAGCACAAATTCATCTCTCCGGAGCTCTCGCGTCTCTATCTTCAGGCGTATCGGGACTGCAAGCACCAGCACCGGCCGCTTCGCGCATCCCACGACGCCCGTGGTGACGCTCCCGAGCGGCGCGCTCCCGGGAGCATCACGCACACCTATGCGGGGGATGACGACCGCAGAAGCGCCGATCTCATCCGCCACCGCACAGATCGTGCGCACCGGATCTCCGGTCCGGATCAGGTCGCTGATCTCCCGCCCGGCGGGCGAGAGGCTGCTCTGGAGGGTGGTGAGTCGTTCCGCTACCTCCTGCTCTCTGCCGGCGCGTTCCGCCTCAACGACGTGCAGGAGCACCGCGGTCTCGTCATCAACCGGTCCCTCCAGGATCGAGCGCACCTCCGATGACAGTGCCGCAAGATCGGTCGGCACCAGCAGTCGCCGGGAGAGCGGTCCATCGCCACGCACTGTCTCGGGGATGATCAGGACGTGGATCCTGGCATCACGGAGAACGGTTGCCGCAACGTTCTCGGAGAAGAGGTTCCGGAGTCGCCCCTGGTCCCGGACACCCATGGCGATCAGGTTAACACCGGTCTCAGACGCGGCGCTGAGTATCCTCTCTGCGATAGTTGTTCCATCGTCTTCTGCGATCATCACCTCCACAGAGATACCCTGCTGCCGCACCCGGTCTTCCATCCTGCGGAGCGCCTCATCGGATGGCAGAGGTCCGGTCGATGTCCGGGCGTGGAAGAGGATGACCTCCCGAACGCCTGGAACCTCGCCTATCCGCTCCGCTACGACGGCTGAGGCCGGTGAGAGGTCTGTCGGTATGAGCACTTTTGTAAACATGGTAATCCCCACCTCTAGATTATCCGGTATCCGTCCGGCGGCACATGTATCTCAAATCTCGCTCCCTCGCCGGGTGTTCCGGTCTCCTGGATCGTCATATTCGTGATAGAGAGGACCTCCCGGACAAAGAAGAGTCCAAGTCCTCCCTCACCGCCGGGACGGTACTCAAATATCTTCTCCTTCTCTGTCTCAGGGATGCCCACACCATCATCCTCGATGTATAGTACGAGTCCATCGTCCCGGAGCTGGTAGGTGATGATGACCTCAGATACGGTCTCCCCGTGGCGGGCGGAGTTCTCGATCAGGTTTGAGTAGACACGGTCGAGCAGGGGGTCGGCGAAGACCTCAAGCCGCTCCACCCAGGGGCGGACCGAGACGCCGGGCAGCAGCAGGCACGACGTCACTTCCCGGATCACCTTCTGCAGGGGCTGCCAGTCGGATGGCCGGAGACCGAGGTCCTGGTAGTCGCGGGTGATCTCCGCGCGGCTCTGCACGAACCGGGCATCCTCATCCAGCCCCTCCAGGTACTGGTGGACGGCGGGATCGTCAAACTCACTTATTCCTGTGCTGATCCGCCGGCGGAGTGCTGATACTGCTGTCATCAGATCGTTTCTGGTGAGACGTCCCATCACGTTCAGCTTTGTGTTGGCCTGGCGGAGCGCATCTTCGGCGTTCCTCCGTGCGGTGACATCGACGAGCGTGAGGATGATCCGGCCGTCCGGGAGCTGGCCGCCCGATACGATGACCCGGACGATACCCCCATCCGGACGGCGGAGGGCAACCTCGTAGCCATAGACTGCCCTATCAGGGCTGACTCTCATCTGGAAATCTCTCCAGGCCTCCGGATCGTCGAGGAACCGCGTTATCGGCTCGCCGATCAGGTCTTTTGCTGTGGAGCCGAGGAGGGCGGCACCCATGTAGTTGGCCTCCTCGATGCGGGGGGCGGCGTTCTCTGGTGCAACGATGAATGTCCCTGCCTCTGAGTTGTCAAAGACTCCCCGGTAACGCTGTTCCTGCTCCCGCAGTCGCAGGGCGAGGAACGAGACGACGGTCCCTATGGCGACGAAGATCACAGCCCGCGCAAGCATCGCGGCGATCAGCCCTCCATCCCCGCCGGCGAAGGGCAGGGAGGTCGCCAGGTAGCCGAGGCTCAAGGCAAGCGCGGAGACGGTGCCACGGCGGGGGAACGAGTAAGCGAGGAGCACGATCGGCAGGTAGAAGATGTGCGGGATGGCACTCGTGATGCCGAAGAAGAGCCCGAGAGCGTTTGCGGCGAAGGCTATGATGATCGATACTGCGATCAGGAGGATCCGGGTATCCACGATCGGCGATCGGCGTGTTCCCGGCATCAGACAGATTCCCTCCTTCTGTGGATTCGGAGCGCAAATAGCCTCCCGCACGGTGCGGGAGGCGCTGTTCTACGGTCTACTCTCTGCATATATCTCTAATGGCGCTTTAGCCTCCGGCCTTTAAAATGGATCTGATCTGTAGCGCCTTCCAGTCTCGTGCAAAGGCATATGCCCATCGTTCTGCCAATACTGATCGGGGAATAGATGAAGATCGCACTCCTCCAGGTGAACACGGTCATCGGAGACCTCGCCGGCAACGCTGATCGGATAGCAGCAGGCGTCAGGGAGGCTGCACGTTCCCGGCCTGACCTGATCCTGGCCCCGGAACTCGCCCTGACCGGATGCCCGCCCGGGGATCTCCTCCTTCAGGGCGGGTTTGTGGAGCGGAGCCTTGAGGTTCTGGAAGGCCTGGCCGCCGACCTCCGAGATGCGCCGCCGGTCATCATCGGGTTTGCCGCGCAGAATCCCTCCCGCCCCGGCCGGTCATTCCAGAACGCTGCCGCACTCATCGAGGGGGGGACTATCCGGGAGGTGATCGGAAAGACCTATCTCTCCCCCTCCGGAGCACTCAATGAGAGCCGCTACTTTGAGCCTGTGGCCGGCACTCCCCGGGTTCTCAATCTCGGTGGAAGAAAGGTCGGCATCTCTATCGGAGAGGAGGTCTGGCGTACCGGGCGATCTGCCGGGGATCTGGTCCGTGCCGGCGCCGATCTCATCATAAACATATCTGCATCGCCGTTTGTTTCCGGGAAGCAGAGGTTACGCGAGGAGAGCCTCTCCCGCATAGCGAGGGATTACCGGATCCCGGTCGCCACAACAAACCTCGTCGGCGGAAACGACAGCTTGGTCTTCGACGGCCGGAGCCTGGTCTTCGGCGCCGATGGGGCGCTCATCGCCCGTGGAGCGGCCTTCGCAGAGGATATCCTGGTCGCTGATATCGATCGTCCCGGCCCGCAGGCGATCGCTCCCGACGATCCCGCGCCTGAGTCTGAGGTCTGGCGGGCGCTCGTGCTCGGCACACGTGATTATGTCAGGAAGACCGGTTTTGAGACGGTTCTCCTCGGTCTCTCCGGCGGGATCGACTCGGCGCTCGTGGCCGCGGTCGCCGCCCGGGCACTGGGGCCGGAGAGTGTCCTCGGGGTGCTCCTCCCCTCGCCCTACACATCGGAGGAGAGTATCGAGGATGCCCGGGAGGTTGCGGAGAACCTTGGTATCCGGACATGCACCCTCCCGATCACCCCGGCGATGGAGGTCTTCGACGAAACCCTTGCAGGAGTTTTTGCCGGTCTTCCCCGCGACATCACCGAGGAGAATATCCAGGCCAGGATCAGGGCGG
>JAAYND010000078.1 GCA_012521035.1 Methanomicrobiales archaeon | reverse complement strand
GGAGAGATCCGGGCATTCACCCGGGAGGTCGACCCGGCGGTCAGGGAGGGGATAAGGGTTGCCGCGGAGCACATCCTCAGGATCGTCGGTGAGTGGATGGGTGATGCGGGAGCCTGAGGCCCCGGGTACCCCCCCTCACCGCAAGATCCCGGGGATCAGCTCGAGTGCTCCCGGAGGACCGGTATCACTGCGCAGGAGCAGGCTTCGCCCTGCGCCCCCCGGGCTCCGGCCCTTCGACGACCAGGTTTTCCCGGCGGATACTCCACTCGGTGAACGAGCCTTCGTAGAGCCGGACCCGGGGATAGAGGTAGAGCCACTTGAAGAGGACGAACTCGTTTGTGGCTTCCCGGCCGGTTCCGCACGTGCATATGACGGTCATGCTCCGGTCGATACCGTGCTCTTCGAGGATCGCATCGAGCTCGGCGTTCGGTTTGAAGAGCGCCGGGTTTCCGTCATCCATCAGGCTCCTCCACGGCAGACTGATAGCGCCGGGGATATGCCCGGCCATCTTCCAGGGCCCCTTCCCTGAGTAGAACTTCATCGGGCGCGCGTCGAGCACGACGACGTTATCATCATCCTTGATCTGCACAAACTCATCATACCCGATGGCGTAATCGCTACGAAGCTCACTCGTAAACCCGGAGGGATCGATCGCAGGATACTCCTGGGAGAGTTCCCGGTTCTCGCTCTTCCAGGTATCGATCCCGCCATCGAGGATGTATACCGTATCGTGGCCGTACTTTGCGAGCGTATACGCCATCATCATCTGACCAAGCCCGTCGCCCCATCCGGAGAACACCCCCTTGCCGGTGTAGACGACGACCGGGGAGTCGGCCTTGAGCCCGACGCGCTGAAACGACTCCTGGATACAGGCGCGCGGGGAGAACGCGGTCGGGAAACCACGTTCAGGCACCCGCAGGACGCTTTCGTTTAAGTAGACGGCGCCCGGTATATGTTCCTGGATGTAGTCATGCACATTCGGCTGGACGTCGAGGACTGTCAGGTCTTCATCGTACAGGTGGTCGGCCAGCCAGTCTGTGGTCACGAGCTTCACCTTCCCATCACCGCGTGGGTACGGAGCATTCTCCCGGTCGCTCATCGCCTGGAGGCGCTCCTCGCCGCCGGGAGGGGTCATCTTCTCAGCCATTTTTCCTATCACCTCATGACTTCCCCCACAGGCGAGGGGGGAGATCAAGAACCCCTCTCCATGCCTGAGATACTATATACCTTATGCCGGATCCGGCACGGCACACGAGAGGAGGATCTGTGAGGGATCCCGCGCCAGAGCGGTTTTTCCTCCGGGCCCCGCGGCCCCTGCACCGGCGCGCATTTCCGGGCTATCCTGTCCCCGGCAGATCGTGAATTTGAGGAGGATGCAGAATTATTATCTGAAGAGAAGCGCAACAGTTCTCTGTATTCCATCGGCAGGGTTATCAAAAGCCGGCCCTCTTTGCAGAGCAATGGCATAGCACCGCCCGGGATACACCTGGCTCCGAATAATCCAGAACAACCACAGCCAGTACGGAAGTCTCACCATGGATGCAGCCTTTCTCGAACAGATCCTGATCATATTCGCACTCGCTATCGGAGCGCTCGCCCTCTGCCACCGGTTGAAGGTGCCGGGGATCGTGGCGTTCTTCCTCACCGGGATAATCGCCGGGCCATACGGCCTTGGCTTCATCACGAACCGGGCGGACGTGGAGATCCTCGCCGAACTCGGTATCATCTTCCTCCTCTTCACCATCGGCATGGAGCTCTCGCTCAAGAGCTTCCTTGAGATGAAGAAGGGGATGCTCACCGGCGGGGTACTCCAGATCGGTCTGACGATAGGGGTCGTCGCCACCGTAGCCTCAGCCCTCGGCCTCGCCACGCCGGAAGCGATCTTCTTCGGTATGCTCCTCGCCCACACGAGCACCACCGTCATGCTGACCGTCTTCCAGCACCGGGGGGAGGTGGATACACCGCCGGTGCGCCTCGCTCTCGGCATATCGGTCCTCCAGGACTTGAGCACCGTACCGATGATCCTCGTCGTCCCGATGCTCGGTGGTATGGGGTCGGCAGGACTCGCCCCCTCCCTCATCAGCTTCGGTATCGGCCTCGTCCTCCTCGGCGTCGTCACGGTGAGCGCCCTCTGGATCGTCCCCCGCCTCCTCTACCGGATCGCAAGCCTCCGGAGCCGGGAACTCTTCCTGATCACCGTCGTCACCCTCTGCCTCGGGACGGCGTGGCTCACCTCCCGCGCCGGCCTCTCCCTCGCCCTCGGTGCCTTCCTCGCCGGCCTGATCATATCCGAGTCGGAGTACAGCAGCGCGGCCCTCTCCACGATCATCCCCTTCCGCGACATCTTCACGAGCTTCTTCTTCGTCTCGATGGGGATGCTCCTCAATACCGGATTCTTTGCGGCACACGCGCTCCCGATCGCAGGGCTCATCATCGGCATCATCATCCTCAAGGCGATCATCGGGGCCATCGCCGTCATACCAGCAGGGGTATCCCTCCAGAACATGGTCCTCACCGGGCTTGCCATCGGCCAGATAGGTGAGTTCGCCTTCATCCTCTCAAGACCCGGTATCGAGTACGGCCTGCTCAGCCCCGACCTTGAGCAGGTCTTCCTTGCGGTATCGGTCGGGACGATGACGGTCGCGCCGTTCGTCATCGCATCCGCCCCGCGCGTGACATCAGCCATTCGCCGCCTGCCCTTGCCGGGCCGGATCAGGGCGCGGGACGCCGCCCGGGCAGCAGATCCCGCAGTCGGTCCGGAGGAGGGGCATGTCATCATCGTCGGGTTCGGGCCGATGGGGCGGCACGTCGCGGATGCGGCGCGGAGTGCGGAGATTCCGTATACGGCGATCGAACTCAACCCAAAGACCGTGCGGGAGGAACAGAAGAGAGGGGAGCCGATCTTCTTTGGCGATGCCATACACGAGAGGGTTCTCTCCCATGCTGGCATCGAGGGTGCCCGCGTTGTGGTCATCACCATCCCGAACGCGGATACCGCACACCACGTGACGGCGATCGCGCGGAAGATGAACCCCGGCTGCGCGATCATCACCCGGACCAGGTACATGGAAGACTCCCTCTCCCTCTACACGGTCGGTGCGGATGAGGTGATCTGCGAGGAGTTTGAGACCGCTGCCGAGGTGCTCATGCGGGTTCTGATCAAGTACCCGGTTCCAAAAGACGAGATCGACAGGCTCGTCGCATCGATGCGGACCGACCGCTACGAGATGCTCAGGGAGGCGTCAAAACAGATCCCCTCCCTCCGCGACATCGAACTGCACCTCGACAGCGCAGAGATATCGATCGTCCGGGTGGAGGAGGGAGCCCCTATCGCCGGGAAAAACCTGGCGGAGGCCGGCCTTCGGCAGAACTACGGTGTGACAGTGCTTGCGATCAGGAGGGG
>JAAYND010000077.1 GCA_012521035.1 Methanomicrobiales archaeon | reverse complement strand
TACGTGGCGCCCTCGTTCCTCGAGGCCGACGGCGCCATGGAGGTGGGCGTCGAGATGCACTCGCTCTCAAAGACCTACAACATGACCGGGTGGCGGATCGGGATGGCCTGCGGGAATCCCGATATCATAGCCGGACTCGGTCGGGTCAAGACGAACGTCGATTCGGGCGCGTTCAACGCCATCCAGCACGCCGCGATTGCAGCACTCACCGGCCCCCAGGACTGCGTGCAGGAGGCCTGCTCGATCTACCGGGAGCGGCGGGATGCGCTCGTCGCGGGTCTCACCGATATCGGGTTTGATGTCCGGGCGCCGAAGGCCACCTTCTACGTCTGGGTGCCGGTCGATGACTGCATGGCGTTTGCCGCGCAGCTCCTCGATCAGGCAGGGATCGTCGCGACCCCGGGCGTTGGCTTTGGCCAGAACGGTGAAGGTTTCGTCAGGTTCGCCATCACCCGGTCCATCGAGCGGATCGGTGAGGCGGTGGAGCGGATGCGGGGGCTCGACCTGTGATCCTACCCCCTCACCTCACGGTCAGGGGCGGGCATCTCCGGATCGGCGACCACGATACGGTGGAACTCGCGGCGGAGTTCGGGACCCCGCTCTACATCACCGACGAAGCGCGGATCCGCGAAAACTTCGAGCGCCTCTCCGGCGCCCTCACCGGTTACTACCCGGAGGTCCGGGTGCTCTACGCCGCAAAGGCAAACGGCAACCTCGCGATACTCCGGGTGCTTGCATCGATGGGCGCCGGTGCTGACGTCTTCTCTGCTGGAGAGGTCACGCTCGCCCTCTCGGCCGGGATGTCTCCTGAGTCGCTCCTCTTCAACGGGAGTTCAAAGAGCCCCTCCGATCTCGCCCTCGCTGTCGAGAAGGGTATCCGGGTCTCGGTGGACTCGCTCGACGAGCTCCGGGAGCTCGACCGCGCGGCCGGGGAGGCGGGAACGACCGTCGATATAGCCTTCCGCGTCAACCCCGAGATCGATGTTCCCACCCACCCGAAGATCGCGACCGGGCTTGCCACGAGCAAGTTCGGCATACCGGCGGGTGAGATACTGGATGCCTACCGCAACGCCCTCGCCGCGGAGCATATCAACCCGGCCGGCATCCACTGCCACATAGGCTCGCAGATCCTCGATGTCGAACCCTTCGCCCGAGAGGTCGAGGTGCTGATCGATGTCGCCAGCGACCTCATCGATATCGGTGTCGACCTCTCGTTCATCGATATCGGGGGAGGCCTCGGTATCCCCTACCGCCGTGGGACCGATCAGGCCCCGACGCCTGAGGACTACGCGGGTGCGGTCATGCCGGTCTTCCTGAACGGCATCCGCGACCTCGGGATCGAACCCGAACTCTGGGTCGAACCCGGCAGGTGGCTCATCGCCGACTCCACAGTCCTCCTCACCCGGGTAAACTCGGTCAAGACCGCGCACAGGACGTTTGCAAACGTCGATGCCGGGTTCAACCTCCTCGCCCGTCCGGTTATGTACGACTCCTATCACGAGGTTGTCGCGGCGAATAAGGCAGACGCGCCTCCGGAACGGGAGTACTCTATCGCAGGACCGATATGCGAGACCGGCGATATCCTCGCGGAGGGGCGACTGCTCCCCGATATCGTGGCCGGCGATATACTCGCGGTGCTGGATACCGGGGCATACGGGTTTGCCATGTCGTCCCGGTATAATAGCCGCCCCCGGTGCGCTGAGGTTCTCCTCTCGGGCGAGAACGCAAGCCTGATGCGCAGGGCCGAGACGATCGACGACCTGACCGCTACCATGGTAGCCCCGCCCTGGCAGATGTGAGAGGGAACACTTGAAGTTTCATTACCTCCTGGTCGACGATCTCCTCGGAAGGGAGGAGTATGAGCGACGGGTCGCGGAGAAGGTGGCGGAGTCGGGCGATCTTCTGGATGAGCGGACAGCGGCGATGCTCGTCGTCAAAGACCTCGGGCGGGCGCATATCAGGATACGCGATCTTCCCGGGGCCTCAAGCCTTGTCTGTTTCTTTGCAAAGGTGCTCTCCGTCGGAGAGCCAAAAGAGTTTGAGCGTCCTGACGGCACGACCGGGCTTGTCGCAAACGTCGTGGTGGGCGATGAGACCGGGAAGGCCAGGCTGACGTTCTGGGATGAGCAGGCGGGGGCTGTCCATGAGCTCTCGGCCGGGAGCGTCTTTGAGGTACTCGGCCGGCCGAAGGGCGGGGG
>JAAYND010000076.1 GCA_012521035.1 Methanomicrobiales archaeon | reverse complement strand
CGTCGAACTCAAACGCATCGCCCTTGAAGAGGAGGTTCACCTGCCAGGGTTTGAGCGCGACGTTCGGCGTGAAGCTCAGGTACTCCGGCACGGTAAACTGCTTCTCCCTGCCGTAGCGGATGTAGATACCGAGGAGGATGAACGGCATCGTGAGCACGAGGAGGATCGAGAGGTAGTAGAGAGCCTCCGCCGCACCGTAGAGGATCCCCGGCCAGCGGTTGGCATCGGCCGTCTTCTGTCGCACGTCCGGGACGTACTCGGGGAAACCCCCGATCTCTTCGGTGAACGCTGGATCGAGGATCAGTTCAACGTTCAGCGCGTCGTCCTGGGAGGCGCTCCCGGTTATGATGACCGCCTCCGCCGTCCGCTCGACCTCAAGCGTCGGGGGATGGGTGTATACCTCCTCGATAACGCCTGCAAACGGGAGGGTGATACGGAGGTCCCGGTAGGGGACGTGCTCATCGACGAGTTTCAGGTTCAGGTGTGCCCATTCTCCGTCGTACTCGACCGGCGGCCTGATCTGGTAGCGGTACTCCACCGTGTAGGTTCCCGGGGCGAAATAATTGGGGTTGAATATCCCCACCTCGCTTGTGAGCGTGAGTCTCCGGATCGTGGCAAGGTCGGAGGGGGTCGCACTCCCGGCGGCCGTCCTGACCTCACCTTCTGCGTTCGTGATATAGCCGATGGTCCCCGGGGGTGCGGTCATGCCCAGGAACTCGATATGCGGACGATCGGCGGGCCCGAACGTGAGCGGCGCGTCCCAGTAGCGAAAGAGCATCCGGTACTCCCCCGCCTCACGGACGTCATAGGTATACCGCTCGATAAAGGTCCCGTTCTCGAAGAAGACGGCATCGTAGTGCTGGATCTCCAGGTTTCCATGGAAGAGCCAGGGGATCGCAGTCGCTCCGAAGATTGCCAGCACCCCGATGATCAGGGTGATGGCGACGATGCTGATGATCTGTTGCCGTTCAGTCACGCGCATGGTTTATCAGAACGATATCGCCGGGGCTCGTTCGATCTCCTCACCGAACTCGAGGTACTGTAACTTCGTAAATCCCATGATGCCGGCGATCAGGTTTGAGGGGATCGTGTCGGTCATGGTGTTATACTGCTGGGCGATGTTGTTGTAGGTGTAGCGTTGTCGCGCGATCTCATCCTCGACCCCCCTGACTGCGCCCATCAGATCCTGCACCGCCCGGGAGGTCTTGAGGTCGGGATAGTTCTCGGCGACCGCGATGAGGCGGCCGAGGAGTGAGCGGGATTCGCGTTCGAGTTCGTTCAGGTCACCCGGGCCGGCGCTGCCGATACGCGCCCGCATCGCAGTCACCCCGGTCAGGGTCTCCTTCTCGAAGGCTGCGTAGCTCTTCACCGAACCGAGGAGCTGCTCGATCATGTCAAGCCGCTTCTTCATCGCGACCTTTATCTGGCCGAGCGTCGCCTCGGACGAGTTTTTGAGCGAGAAGAACCGGTTATAGATGCCGATGAACGCCGCCACGATGCCTGCTATGATCAGCACCGCGACGACGATGAGGGCAAGGGTGAGGAAATCTGCCACAGGTTATCACCATAGAGTATGTGCCGCAGGGCATATTTAAGGGATGACCTCGAAGTCGCGTGGTACGGCAGGAAACGTCGATTATCGATAGGTTCCGTGCGTATCCTGCCCCTTCGCGGTTATCGAGAACTCCTGGCTGCCTGCCGGACTCCCGGGGCGCGCATATGCGCCCCGGTCTCTCCTATCGGGCGGGTGCCGTTCCTGTTTTAAGGCCGGGGGCATCACCCCGGGGGGATGACGTGATCTCCTCGCCGGAGCTCACCATCGCCAGAACCTTCCCCTCTGTATCGCGCAGGAGGGCGTTGTACCAGAGGATCTGCACCTCCCGGCCGTCCCGGGTGATGACCGGGCCTTCCTCGTAGGGAGGGGGCTCAAGCTCCCCGGCGGTCAGGCGGGCGAAGTTCCGGGTGAGGCGGTCGCGGAGGCGCTCCGGGACGACCGTCGAGAACCAGTTCTTCCCCGTGAGGTCTTCCCCGGTATACCCGAGGATCGCATACCCCCGCCGGTTCACCTGGTTGATGGTGCCGTCCGCCTCGATAACCGCGATCATGACGCCGGCGGCGTCCAGGTAGCCCTGTGCGAGGTCACGTTCGGCGACCAGGCGATCCTCGGCGGCGGCGCGACTGGTGATATCTTCTGCGATCCCGAGCATGTACCGGAGTATGCCACGGGAGTTGACGATCGGGATCTTCTTCAGGGCGAGGATTCGTCCGTCCGGGAGGCGAACCTGCTCTTCCTGGATTGCCGGCCGGTCCTGCATCTCCTTGTACCCGTCATCGAAGAATGTCACCATCCCGGGCGGGAAGAGGTCGCGGGCCTGTTTTCCGGCTATCTCTTCCTTTGTCATACCGAGGAAGGCCTCGGCTGCCTCGTTTGAGAAGACGAATGTCCCTTCATCCACTTCCTGGACGAAGACCATGCTCGGTATGTTGCTCACGACCGAGTAGAGGAACGATTTCCACTGGGCCAGGCGTTTTGTCGCGCGCACCCGATCGCTGATGTCACGGCAGACAACCCGGTAGCCGGTGAAGTTCCCGATCATGTCATAGATCGGCGTCCCGCTCACCTCGAGGGTCGTGGGGGTTCCGTCCCGGTGGAGCATCGTCCACTCAAGGAGTATCCTCTGTTTCGGGTCGGCGAGGAGTGTCGCCAGGTGCTCCCTGACATCTTCCGCCTTCTCGGGAGGCATGAAGTCGCAGGGGGTTTTCCCGAGCATATCTTCGGGGGCGTACCCGAGGATCTCCTGGCTCTTCGGGCTGACGTAGGTGAACGCGCTGGTCTCATCCACGTTCAGGATCAGGTCGCTTATGTTCTCGACGAGGCTCCGGAAGAGCATCTCGCTCTCACGCAGGGCTTCTTCGGCCCGCCGGCCTTCGGTTATATCTTCAAGGACGATGGTGACCCCGGGCGCCCCATCGTTGAAGACGGTGGGGAGGAACTTGACCCGGAAGAAGAGTTCTTCGGCGTGCCGCAGGAACCGGAGCTCTTCTGTGACCTCGCTACCATTGAGCGCCTCGGTGATCCGGCCCTGGATCAGCGGGTGATCGAACGCAGCAAATTGTGACTCCTCAACACCTTTTCCTGTGATGTTGTCCCGTTCCACTCCCATAAACGCGCATACAGCATCGTTTGCCTGGATGACCCTGCGGTCGCGGTCGAGCACAAGCACCAGGTCTGACGAAAAGTTGAGCATGGCCGATATGGGGATCCTCTGTGAGAGGTAGAAGACTTTGGCCTTCCCGTAGGTCTTCATCTCCACCTGCCCCGATACAAGGAGGACATCGAGATACCGGGAGACGGTGTTCCGGTTCACTCCGACGGCGGCGGCAATGTCTGAGACCGACATTCCCCTTGGATGCTCTTTTAAGATGCTGAGCAGGGGAGAGAGTGCATCGGTGTTGGACTCCATGTGCAGATAGAGTTTGGCGGCCGGGGATATAGCATTATGCCGGGGTGCACGGCGCTGGTGATGGAGATAATGCCACACTATAATGCAAGGCAATAGAAGAAATTTATATATAGTATATCGATCAACTCATGATCCCCAGAGTCAGTACGAGAGCGGGGAATCTCTACTGCTATCCGGGCCATACAGGCACTATTGGTCCGGACCGGCATGAGAACGGCTGGGGTCGGTGAAACCTCAAATTACCACACAGCAATTTGCACCAACGTCAGGGTTGCCGTTTGCATCGGGGAACAGGCCCGGTGTGAACAGATCCAGGTAACACACCTCTCTGAAAATCCTCCACCGGCATGATGGGACAGGAAGGGCGGGGGCGGAAGGCACAACCGCCCCCGGATGTCTCAACCACCATGTGGTTATCACACACCAGATAACACCCCAATTTTTTTCACGGTTTTATGTAGAGTACGGGGATAGATACCTCTCCGGGACCATCGATATACCCTGGGGGTGCCGATTGAGGCGGCCTTCACAGCCCCTGATCCGCAGAACGCGAACCGCTGATGTACAGGACCAGGCGCGCCTCTTCGCACGCGGGAGATATCATCTCCGCAGGGAGAGAACGTTGATGCTCGCTGTCGTTCTGGTTCGTGGCGCCTTTCGCGTATGTGGCCGGGGCGGTGGAAGCCCCTGTTCGCCGTGCGGGTGAATCACCCGGCGGGTTTGCACGATCCGGAGCGCCAGGGTGTCTCTTCTATGGCCACGATCTCCTGCGCTGTGAGCCCGCAGGGTTACGATCCAGTCGGCCCCGGCGTGCGCCGCCCCCGGCTGCGAGCGGTCTTCTGGTGGGTGATCTGTTCGTCGCGAGGAGGGAGCCGGCGAGAGTAGCGGCAGGCGGCGACGATCAGCGGAAAAACTGATTCCATTACAAAGCTTGGCAGAGCGTCCCTCACTTCAGTGAGGGGGGGAACCTTGCTTCTTCAGGTAGTTTATGGCAGTGATCTGTCGTTCATCCAGCCCGGGGGAGTCAGGTTGCTCTCCATACAAGGAGAATGACTCTTACACCCACCGTTATAGAAATAGTTATCCTCCTCCCAGGCGACAGTAGGATCAGCGAAATGAAATATTACTCCAGCGGGGACTATCTAAATGAATTTGCGGCTCACTGATGACGAAATTGATGCGCTACTCAGAGAGGCGAAACCACTACCCGAGGATTTTTTCAGGAAATTTCGCCTTAAAGAGAAGGGCGGTCATAAGGAGTATGAGATCAGTATAGATGGTGTAGATAAATCCCGGTTCAGGTTAATATTTCGGCAAAGTATATTCAATCCACTCGATTTTTCCGTGATCCTCGGCTACATCATTCCAAACACAAATCAGGTGTTCCGACTACGCCGATATAACGGGAAAAGTCATGAACATACGAACAGGCTTGAGCAGGAGAAGTTTTATGACTTCCACATTCATACTGCAACAGAGCGCTACCAGGCCGCAGGCTGGAACGAGGATGGATATGCGGTTCCGACAGATCGGTACTCAGATCACCACGGTGCATTGAGGAGCATGTTCAACGACTGTGGGTTTGAGGGAGCGGCGGTAACCGCGAAGGATCTTACTGACTGGGGGATATGACCGATGGCAATCGAGGCGATCGAGAAGGAGTTTCGGGAGAAGGTCTGCAGCCAGATCCATCTCCGCCAGGAGGGAATAAACCGGTACCGGGTCTTCACACCGTTTGTCTTTGATGATTGTGATAACCTCGCGATCGTCCTGAAGGATGAGGATGGCGCCTGGATGCTGACGGATGAGGGGCATACCCTCATGCACCTGACCTACTCGATCGACGCAAGAGAATTAGAGAGGGGAACCCGCCAGAAGGTGATCGCGAGCGTGTTATCCCGGCTCGGACTGGAGAATAATCGGGGCGAGCTCGTTATCCGCATCACGGGCGATCAGTTTGGAGACGCACTCTGGAGTTTCATCCAGGCGCTGATCCAGATATCAGATCTTACGTATCTCTCTAGATCGCGTGTTTACTCCACGTTCCTGGAGGACTTCCGTACGCTCATCGAAGGGACTATCCCTGAGGGGCGCAGGGAGTTTGACTGGCACGATCCCGAGCACGATCCGGAAGGGAAATACACTGTTGACTGCAGGATCAACGGTATGCAGAAACCGATCTACATCTTTGCTCTCACAAACGACGACCGAGTCCGCGATGCGACGATCAACATCCTGCAGTATGAAAAATGGGGGAGGCCTTTCATCTCGATTGGAATATTCGAGGATCAGGAGGGGATCAACCGTAAGGCCCTCGCGAGGTTCAGCGATGTCTGCGATAAGCAGTACTCAAACCTGCCGGGGAACAGGGACCGGTTCGTGAAGTTCCTCCGGGATATGGCCGGGACGGTTTCTGGCTGAGGGCGTCAGGAGCAGCGGATCCTCCTCTGCATGTCCATAGGGTTCATATACGATCCGATCGCGGTGGGCGAGACGGTGGGGCAGGCCGTTTTCAGGCAATCCCGGCGGAGGATGATCAGGCGACCTCATCATCAAGCATCTGCCTGACTGCAGCCTGGAGTTCCGGGATCTTGTTCCAAACGACATCCCACACGATCTCGTCATGGATCCCGAAGTATGCGTGAATGAGGATGTCTCGCATTCCAGCAATCTCTCTCCACGAAATCTCGTCGAGCAACAACCTGTGAGGATACCAAAACGGCGTCTGACAGTAATGTATGCGCGGGAACGAATCCCGGTGCAAGAAGATATACAAAAAAACATGCAACCAGAACGAGATGGCAGCCCGGATCGGAAACGCCTCCAGGTCCTCCACCCGACTGCCAGAATAATGTCATCCCCTGAGGGGATAAATGGCACCCTGGTACCGCTGTGTAACCCCTGCCTTCAATATACCTCTCCCTCTGGATTATAGGCCCTCCTCAGGCCTGCCGCATGATCCGGCATGAGAGAGAAGGTGCCGGCGCCCCCTCGCCCTCGCAGCCTGGATCGAGGCCGGCGGTGCTCCCCCTTGAGAGGATGCGGGCGGGGAAGAAGGAAACCTGGTCTACGCTGGTGTGAGGGGGATCTCTCTCTCAAACGCCGAAGGAGTCACCTCATATCCGGTTTTCACAAAACAAGAAAGAACCATGGGCCCGCTGAGATTCGAACTCAGGATCTTCGCCATGTGAGGGCGACGTCATAACCGGCTAGACCACGAGCCCTGATGCACCGACCGGGAATTGAACCCGGGCTATTGGCTTGGAAGGCCAAAGTCATGCCACTAGACCATCGATGCAATACACGATCTGCTCAAATATGTTAACCCTGCGGGATATTAAATATTGGGTGGCGGAGGACCGGGGCGGGATCAGTACCCGCGCCGCTGCCTCTCCAGATCCTCAAGGGCGGCCACCCGCTTCTCAAGCGGCGGGTGCGTCGAGAAGAGCTCCATCAGGGTGTTTCCTGAGAGGGCCGGTATGATGAAGAAGGCGTTTGCACCCTCAACCTCCCGTTTCTTCTCAGCAGGGACGTAATCCATCCGCCCGCTGATCTTTTTGAGCGCCGATATCAGCGCCCGTGGGTTGCCCGTCAGGTCAGCACTGCCCCGGTCCGCGGCAAACTCCCGGTAGCGGGAGAGAGCGCGGGTGAGGAGTGTGCTCACGACCCAGACCAGGATCGAGACGATATATATCACGATCAGGGCGCCCGCGTTGTTATCGCGGCCACTCCCACCCCCGCCGCCGAAGAGGCCCATGAAGAACCAGTTACGCATGATCAGGAAAGCGAGCATCGATATGAAACTCGCCATCGTCAGGGTCAGCATATCCCGGTTCTTCACGTGCGCCATCTCGTGGGCGAGCACTGCCTCCAGTTCCTCCGGCGTGAGTATCCGCATGATCGAGTCCGTCACGGCCACAACGGCGTTCCTCGGGCTTCTCCCGGTCGCAAACGCATTCGGGACCGGCGAGGGCATCACCCCCACCTTCGGCTTTGGGAGACCCGCTCTCGTGGCAAGGCGCTCGATCATCCGGTGTAACTCCGGGTACTCGTCCTCCGCGACGATCCGGGTGCCCGTACTCCAGAGCACGAGCTTATCGGAGAAGAAGAACTGGAGGAACGCCATCCCGGCGGCTACCAGCAGGAGGAACCCGAAGGGGACATTGAGGGCGTAGAGGATGCCCAGAAATATCAGGTAGACTATGAGGAGCAGAAACGACGTCAGCAACATCCTCATAGTGAGACCGAAGTCGCGCGTCCAATTCATGATAGAATTGTATTGGCGTGGATCCCCCTTAATACATACGTTGATTTTTCTCCGGACGGTTCCCCTGGAACCGGATTTTGGTGTATCCCGCACTCCGGGGGAAGCGCCCTTATGTGTCCGGGACGATATAACTAAGGATCACATGACACTCAACGAAGTGACCATCAGCAGGGCCATTCTCGAGGAGCAACACCAGACGCTCATCGATTACCTCGAGATGGATGCTGCCGTTGTCGGTGGCGGCCCTTCCGGGCTTGTCTGCGCCGCGCTCCTCGCTGAAAGGGGCGTCAAATGTGCACTCATCGAGAAGAAACTCAGTATCGGCGGTGGTATGTGGGGCGGCGGCATGATGTTCCCCCGGATCGTCGTCCAGGACGAGGCCCGGCGGATCCTGGACCGGTTTGGCATCGTCTCCCGGGAGTTTGAACCGGGCTACTACGTCGCAAAATCTGTTGAAGCCGTCTCAAAGCTCACCGCTGCTGCCTGTAGTGCCGGCGTCGAGTTCTTCAACCTCATCGCTGTTGAGGACGTCATGATCCGCGGTGATGGCAGACTCGGAGGCCTCGTCATCAACTGGTCGCCGGTCGATATGGCCGGGCTGCACGTCGACCCTCTCACCGTGGCCTGTACCTGCACCATCGATGCAACCGGTCATGACGCCGCCATCGCACGGATGGTCGAGCGGAAAGGCGGCGATCTCCACGTCAAGGGCGAGGGCTTCATGTGGGCCGAGCGTGCGGAGTCACAGATCCGCGACCATACCCGTGAGGTCTTCCCCGGCCTCTTCGTCACCGGTATGGCAGCAAACGCCGTCGCCGGGGAGTGCCGCATGGGACCGATCTTTGGCGGAATGCTCCTCTCCGGGGAGCGTGCCGCAGACCTGGTCGCTGAGAAGCTGGGCCGATAATATACCAAATTCTTTT
>JAAYND010000075.1 GCA_012521035.1 Methanomicrobiales archaeon | reverse complement strand
TCTTCTCCGCCGTCCGGGAGAGCGCCCCGGATCTCCTGACCCTGCATATCGATAACATAAACCCGGGCACCATCGCCCGCCACGAGGATGCGGCCCGGGAGGCGCTCGGGGTCATAGTCGCCGGCCATACGCCGGGGGATACAGCGGCGTTTGGTATGGAGACCGCTGATCCGGCGGTGGTCAGGGCAAACAACCTGAAAGCGATGCCGGATGACGTCTTTCGCGCTATCGAGATCGTGAACGAGGTCGGGGGACAGCGGACCGCCGGCATACCGGAGCTCCTCCCGGGCATAAACTTCGTCGTCGGTCTTGCGGGGGAGACGCCGGCGACGTTTGATGCGAACGAGGCGTTCCTCCGGCGGGTGCTCGATGCCGGACTCATGGTCCGGCGGGTGAACATCCGGCAGGTTATGCCGTTTGAGGGGACACGGGCCTACGAGGAGAACACCCTCGGGATGCACGATGCCCGGTTCCGCACGTTCAAGGAGTGGACCCGGAAGGAGTTTGATGAACCGATGCTCGCCCGGGTCTTTCCCGTCGGGACCGTTCTCAGGGATGTCATAATCGAGGTCGCCGGGAAGCCCTCGTTTGGCCGGCAGATGGGTTCCTACCCGATCCTCGTCGGGATCCCGCTCACCCTTCCGGCGGGAAGCGTGCTCGACGCAGTCGTTGTCGATTGGGGGATGCGGTCGGTGACGGCGCTTCCCTCTCCGGTGGAGATCAACACCTTCCCGGTAGCGGCGCTCCGCTGGATCCCGGGCGTCGGGAAGAAGAGGGCTGCCGCCATAGCCGCACGCAGGCCGTTTCGGGATATCGATGAGTTCCGGGAGGTCGCGGGGGAGACGGGGATTGAGGGGGTGATGGTTTTTCACTCCTGATGGAGTAACCGGGGCAGTTACGCTGGAAGATATGCCGTCAGATGGTGACACTCTCTGATCTGGTGACCATAGCCGTTGGCCCCTCTCGACCGCCGTTTGCGCTGACCATCCTCATCTTTTGAGCCAGATCGTTCTGAAACCGACTCCACCCGGTCTTTGATGTCAGATCATATGCAAGACTGATTGATTCGATATAGAGAGGAACCGTCTCCGATCTTCCCTCTGGCAGGTCATCAAAGAGGAATGTTCCCTTGATTCCCTGCACAGTATCTGGATAAAGCAGCATGGCGCTCTCTGCTCCGGTCTTTGTGACATAGGCGTACATCTGATAGATATCTGCCTGAGAGACGCTCAGTCTTCGATCTTCGCCTGTCAAAACCTTGTATTTGGTGTCGATCACAGTATGACCATTGCTACTCTCGACGACGATATCGGGTATTAAGCGAAAGATCCCCTTTCCCCGTATGTCCCTTGCCAGGTACCCTTCGCTCTTTTGCGATCTGATCGAGACCGGCTGGCCGAAGAAAAACTGTGGTTCATTCATCAGCACTCTGGCGATGAACTCCTCGAATAGCGTCTCCATAGGAATGAGCAGGGAGAAAGTTTCCACGTCTGATGCCTGGAGAGTGAGGGTTGAGTGCGAGAGAAAGATCCTGCATATCCTGATGAAAGGTTCAAATCTGGCGTTGAGGCGATTGAACTGGATCCGTTCGATCTCCGGGAGAGAGACCGGCGTGAGGGTGACTGCATCGAGGAGGTTGACGATTGATTTCAGAAGACGGGAATTCTCGTCGTTTCTCACCATGCGGGACATCAGGTAGCAGGTGTATTTGAGTGTCCGATTAAGGGGCGTATCCATTGAGAACTCGTGATACACGCCGGGGATAATATGGAGTCTGGCCGGATTGGTATAGCGTCTGGTCTCAATCCGCTCCCTGATATAGCGGAGATCTTCCTGCCGGGTGACGTACTGGCGGGCCCGGGAAGATTTGATGAGTTTGTTCAGGTTTTTTGCGAAGAGATGAACGAAGATCTCAAAGAAGTCAAGCTCCTCAGTGGCCAGATCTGCAACATCGATCTCCCGGATCGAGAGATTTTCAGCGATTATGAGCATCTTCAGGACGTTGCGGGCAATGAGATCCCTGTGCCGGAAGGAGGCGTCACCTCGAAATAGTTTGGGGAAGATCTGGAGGGTGATCTCCCCCGCTTTCACCACGCCGATGTAGTTCAGCGGGCGAATCGTATTGCGATCGATCTCGAGGAAGCGCTTTGACCGGTTAAGGGTTTCCAGTTCCTGCAGGGTACCTTCCGCCAGGTAGATCAGGGGGTCGCCAGGCTGAACAGAATCGCGGTTCCCGATGCGGTAGGGGTATCGTTCGTACTCAAAGAGGGTTGCACTATGGGATCCCGTCAAGCTCCTCACCGCTCTCTTCACCATGTTCCGACAGGGTCAGGCGTCTGCATCTGGAAATGAACGCTTCGCCATACAGGGGCTCCTTGAACGTAAAGGAATGGTTCTCGACGTCCACAAAGTCGCCAAGGATCTCCTTCATCTTTCGGGGTGAATCGTAGAAGTATTCTTGAAGGAGCGGTAAGATCTCGTAGTACCACACAAACCAGAACTTTTCGATAGCATCGTCGCGTGAAGTTGCATCGTTCAGTCTCATCAGGTAGCTGTGTCCGATCTGATGATCCCGATCATAGAGGGATATGATCTGCTGGTTCACTCTCTCAAGGATCTCAATGGAGAGATCGAATATCTCCTGTGTGCTCTCGTTCCCGCTCTTCAGGTGCTCCTCAAGGACAGCGGTCTGGGGCATAATCTCAATGAACCCGAACCGCCGCCGCAGAGCAACGTCTACAAGGGAGATGCTTTTGTCAGCGGAGTTCATTGTGCCGATAATGCGCAGATTCGGGGGAATACCGAAACTCGTCTTTGAATAAGGCAGGGTGACGACGAGTTCATGTTCCGCGAAAAGGCGCTTGTCTGCTTCAAGGAGTGTGATGAGCTCTCCGAATATACGAGAGATGTCGCCACGGTTGATCTCATCGATGAGAAGGAAAAACGGCACATTGTCCTGAATCCCGGTTACCCGTTGCCTCTCATCCGCAGCAAGCAGGGGCATCGCATCCCCCTCCTGCCAGATCATTGAGAGCCCTGCTTCTTTCATGAGAGCATTAAAAGCGTCCCTGCAGAATGTCTTGAAGATTCCTTCCTGAACGGAGTAACAGATGTTGCCCTCATCATCAGAAGAGGGCCTCAGCCCTTCGACGAACTCCTCATACGAGAAGGATTGATGGAACGTCACGAAGCAGGATCGTTTGATGGGCTCCACAGTTCCTTCCCGCACCACCGGATCCTTCTCAAAATCCTTGATGTAGTTCGTTGCCATCCATGTTTTACCTGTTCCAGGGGGGCCGTAGAGGATGACCTGCTTTTTGTATCTCAATGCGTGGTGAATTGCCTCAAATAAGGGATGTCGGGGGGTGGTTATAGGCGCCATAATGTCACGATACTCCGATTCACTCAATTCACGGAGAATGGGTCTGAAGTTACTTTTTAGATTGAAGGGGATGGGGATTTCTGAGGAAAACGCTTTCCAATCTACCGTTCGGTGGAAGGGATAGTCAGTAGTAAGATCAATCCGGGCAGGGGAGGTGATAATTCCCTGCCCTACAATCGACTTCTGCCCTCGATTGACGAGGATTATATCGCCTTCGCCCATCTCGTGGAGGAAGTGCCAGAGGATCTCAGGATCTCTATCGTTGCCGTAGACACTTTTGTACGCCGTAAGGTATGAATCGTAATTGCTGCACTCGAGGACTTTGTTTCCATATTCCCTGGCGATCTCCGACCACCCTATGGTGACAACCCCTCCCTGCTGCCATTCGCCCCAGAATTCCAGCAGATTGTCTCTTCCATCGCGGCGGGCAGGGGGGACGTTCCAGTACCGGATCGGCCTCTCGAGACCACTCTTCTGGATCAGCGCTTTGAACTCCTTGAAGTTCAGACCGATGATAGTCCGACCGAACTTCCCTTTCAATTCATCGGCAATAGGGGCGTTCAGGTTGGTCTTGATCCATTCTACCTCGCGAAATATGGGATACTCAAGCGATTCATCGATCTTCGGTTCTGAAATGATTCTTCCGTAGCCAAGGATTGCGGTTCTTCCTCTGTTGGCAACGATCAGGTCGCCTATCTCAATTTCATTCAAGAAGTCGTGGAGCATTCTCGTTTGCTGTTTACAGCTTCTGGCAGACCTGTCGGGGTTGTTTTTTATGTATTCTTCAAGCAGCCCGCCATATGAATTTATCTTGAGCAGATCCGCGTGCAGGTCAGCTACCATTTCGCTGTAATCAATACTCGCGATCCCTCTCGTCTGCCATACCGGTTCATCCACCCAGTACTTTCCCCCCTCCCCGGGGGCAATCTGCCAGAATCGTGCTTTTGAGACAGAGTAGAAAAAATAGTCGACCAGAGCCAGATCAGCATCTCTGAACTCTGGTTCCTTTCGGAGCACCTCCATGATCTTTTGCGCAAGCCTGGTGAACTGGATATAATACTCGCCGGATTTACCACCTCTTTTTGGTAGGTAAAACATCACTTGCTTATGGAATAATCCCTGGATATAATACTCGCCGGATTTACCACCTCTTTTTGGGGCGGTGAGATACTTTTCGAGGTCTGTGATCCAGAGCGCCCTAGTCGTAGAACCGTTAAGTATTGCATATCGCTCTGGATCGGTGTAGCAGAGGAGCTCTGATGTTATAGCCGGTCCGGCATTCGGCGTCGCATGAATAAAGGTCGAGTACCTGGACTCAATGGGCTCATGCCCGTATAGCAGATCAATCAGTCTCTCCTTGAGCGGCTGAAAGTTTTCGCTGATCAGGAGATTTAGAAACTCGTCTCGATTTTCCTCTTTTGATGGGCGGCTAACTCCATAGACAGCATACAACTCCCGAAAGATCGCACGGAAGCGGTCTTCAGTCAGATCGTGTATTGCCTTCTCACCGAAAGCCTCACTGACCTGCCTTATCAACCATCGTCTCTTTTCCATCCCTCCCGTCTCATCGTCAAGATCAGGAAGATGCTTTCTGAATCTCTTAATATAGGGCTGCAATATTTGTGAAAGTTCACCCTCTGATATCTCCATTCAGCTCACCAATACCTGGAACTGATACGTCCAATTGCTAAAGCATTTCGAAACTCTTTTGTAAGAGTTCAGGTTGGTGCTATCCTCAGAAAGATGCGTCACCCCCTCAGGGAGATGCAGCCAGATGAAAAGATCTGCAGAAGTGGCCGCTTTCGCCTATCACATCCTCAACCCCGGTGGCGATGAAAGTCCATCCCATAACGAGCTATGCAGCCCCCACCCCACCTGCGGAGAGCGGGGGCAGTGCCCGGGCGATGATCGGTGGGAGGGTGTGCACGGCTCTTCTCCAGAGTCTCCCTGCGCTTTGCGAGAAGATTTAAGGGAGCGTCTTAACAACCGCGTCGTGCGAGACCGGAGTGCCCGCTCCAGCGCCTCTGATGGGGGGAGGGAAATCGGAGAGCCGCGCGCCGGTGTTCGCGGGGCGTTTCATGGTGGCATCGCAGGCGCCCCGCTCTCTTACGTCTCCTCCCGGAGCTCCATCACCCGGAGAACATCCGTCCGGGTGACGATCCCGACCAGAGCATCATCGGCGACCACGGGGATCCTCCCTATATCCCGGCCGGACATGATCCGGAGTGCGTCAAGGAGCGGTGCCGATGGATGGAGGGTAGCCGGGTTCCGGGTCATGACATCCCGCACCTGCATGGCCTCGCGGTCGATCGGCGAGATCTTATGGATATCCGCAAGGGCGATGATCCCAACGAGCGATCCTCTGTCCATAACCGGGAACCCGAGGTGTTTCGTCTCGTACATCATCCCTATCACCCGGGAGAGCGGCATCTCCGGTTCTACGGTGACGACCTGTGAGGACATAGCATCCGCCACCGTGACGTCCTGAAGCAGTATGTTGTAGCGTAGCGACGTGGCCTCCTGGCTCGCCCCGATGTAGATGAAGAACGCTATGATGATCAGGATCGGGTTTAAGAGCAGGAACCCGACGATACCGAAGAGGACCGCAAACGCCTTCCCGACATCGGCGGCGATCCGGGTCGCGCGCGAAAGCGGCATCCTCCGGGCGAGCCACGCGCGGAGCACGCGCCCCCCATCCATGGGAAACGCCGGGAGGAGGTTGAACCCGAAGAGCAGTATGTTCAGGAGACCGAGGTAGCCGAAGACGAATACGAGGACGCCGGCGATCGCCAGGTCCGGGACGACCGCATCGAAGAGATAGACCAGGGCGCCGCAGATCACACCGATCGCAAGGCTCATGAGCGGGCCTGCGAGCGCCATGGGGAGTTCAATCTTCGGGTCCGGCATCGTCTCCTCCATCTGGGAGACCCCGCCGAGTATGAGGAGCGTTATGCTGTGGATCCTGATCCCCTTCGCTTTCGCGACGAGCGAGTGGGCCATCTCGTGGACGAAGACCCCGACAAAGAGGCCGAGGGCGACCACGGTCCCGAGGATGTAGGGGTTATAGCCGGCCACGATCAGCGTTTGATCGATCGAGACGCCGAAGAGTATGGTGATCAGCTCGACCGTGAGTTCGATCTGGCTCCCGATAATCCAGGCGAAGAGAGGAATTACCAGGAGGAAACTCCAGTGCAATTTGACCGGAATTCCGGCCAGAGTCCCAATCTTAAGCGAAGCCTCCATACAAAACAGTACCTTTTTATCGTTTATAGTATTATACCTTCAGAGGATACCGATGAGAACGCAGATCACAGAGCTGTTCGAGTTGAAAGTCTATACCGATAAAGCCGTCTTTGTCGGGCGCGTTGATGACGTCGTGATCGATGTGGACCAGAAAAAGATCGACGCCCTCGCGGTCGGCGAACTCAACCCCGAGATCGGGGAGATCAAAGGCTACTCGGGGTTGCAGATCCCCTTCCGCATCATAAAGAGCATCGGTGATATCGTCATCATCCGCCACATCCCCGGGATCTTCAGATCGCCGGCAAAAGAGGAGTAACTCCGATATCCCCCGGGATCCTCCCACCATGAATACAAAAGACCGGGAGATATTCGCAAACCTTACCATCTTCCCCCCTGTTTTTGTCAGGCTCGACGGCCGGGCCTTTCACCGCCTGACCCGTGCGCTCGACCTGAAAAAACCCTTTGATATCACGTTTCACGCGAGCATGCGGGCGGTCTCCCGCTACCTCCTCGAAGGGAGCGATCTTACCCCTGCGTTCGCCTACACCTTCTCCGACGAGATCAGTCTCTACTTCCGGACGCTGCCCTTCTCCGGCCGGGTGGAGAAGATCGACTCCGTGACCGCCGCACTTGCAGCGAGCGCTCTGACGATCGAGCTCGGGGCTTGCGAACCGCTGGCGTTTGATGCCCGGATCATACCCGCAGCAGGGGAGTTTGCGGTTGAGTACCTCATATCGCGCCAGTGCGAGGCGTGGCGGAACCACATAAACGCCTACTGCCAGAACGCCCTGATCGAGGAAGGAATGACATCCCGGGAGGCTGCCGCCGCGCTCCGGGGGATGCAGGCGGATGCTATGCACGAGATGATGTTTGAGCGTGGGGTGAACCTCGCGGCAACGCCGGCCTGGCAGCGGCGGGGGACGCTCATCTACCGGGAAGAGTGTATAAAAGAGGGGTATAACCCCATAACAGGTGAGACCGTGCAGGCCACGCGGACCTGCATCAGGGAACTTGAGGAGACGCCCCTCTTCTCAACCGATGAGGGCGTGGCCCTGATCCGGTCACTCACCGGCGCGTGAGATGCCCATCTGCATCTGCACGCCTTCGACATCCCAGTCCTTCTCGAGCGCTGAGGATCCCGCCGGCCTCTTCCCATCGGCATGCTGGATGGTGAGGGTCGCCGCCCGCACCTCGCCGGCGATCTCCGCCTCCCACTCCTCCACACCGACGAGCGCGGCTACGCGCTCATCGGCGATATCCACGGCTGCAACGATGAAGTCATCGACGTTCAGGTCGAGCTGGCGACGCATCTCCTGGAGCCTCCGGATCACCTCGCGCGCGTAGCCCTCAGCCTCGAGCTCCGGCGTGAGCGTGACATCCACGTAGACCGTCGCATCCTTCATGGGCGCGGCAAAGACGCCCTCCGGCAGGGCCTCTGCGAAGGTGACGTGGCGGGCGGTGATCGTATACCCGCCGAGTTCTGCCTCCCCATCCCGCTCGATCGCGGCCTTCAGGGCGGTGCCGTCCGACTGTTCGATGAGCGCTTTGACCTTCGGGCCTTCCCTGCCAAACTCCGGGCCGATGGCCCGCATGACCGGTTCGGCCTGCCAGAGGATCCGGTCCCAGGTTCCGGTGACGACCCGGACCGCCCGGGCGTTTGCGCGTGTGAGCGCGAGGTCAGCGAGCCCCTCGATCGCTCTCTTCACGTCATCGCTCCCGGTGACCACCACGACCTCCCCGACCGGCCAGCGGAGTTTCCGCCGCCCGGCCTGCCGGGCTGTTGCGACTGCATCGTCGAACGACCGGATCGTCTCCATAGCAGCCTCCAGATCGCGGTCGATCAGGAGGTCGTCCGCCTCCGGCCAGTCGAGCATATGGACGCTCTCCGGGTCACCTGCGAGGCGGAGATTCTGGTAGATCTCCTCTGTGATGTATGGGGCAAACGGTGCCAGGAGCGCAATTGTGCGGCGCATGACGTAACAGGTCGTCTCGTAGGCGTACCGCTTCTCGGGCGAGTCCTCCTCAAGCCACATCCTCGGCCGGACGAGCTGGACGTACCAGCGGGAGAGGTCCTCGAGGACGAAGGCGGCGAGTGCCCGCGTCACCCGGTGGAGGTGGTACTCCTGCATGTCATCCCCGATCGAGCGGGCGAGTGAGTTCACGCGGGAGATGATCCAGCGATCCTCCTCGGGCATATCCTGGATATGGGTCCGGATGAACGTCTCGTCATCGGATTCCGGCTCGAACGAATCGAGGATCATGTACGGGAGCGGGAAGCGGTAGACGTTCCAGAGGATGGTGAGCGCCCGGTGGATGGTCGTAACACCGTCCCAGTTGAACTTCATGTCATCCCAGGGGGCGTTTGCCCAGAGGACGTAGAACCGGAGGACATCGACGCCGAACCTCTCCACCACCTCTTCGGGCGTCACGACGTTGCCGGAGCTCTTGCTCATCTTGCGCCCCTCAGCGTCGAGCGCAAACCCGTGCATCAGGACGCTCTTGTAGGGAGCGCGGCCAAACGCCACCGTGCTCGCCCCGAGCTGGGAGTAGAACCAGCCCCGGGTCTGGTCCTGACCTTCGGTGATGAAGTCGGCGGGCCAGAGACGGTCGAACGCTTCACGTTTTCGCGGGAACCCGAGGGTCGCCCATGATGCAACGGCTGAGTCGAACCAGACATCGAATATATCGTCCACCCGGCGCATCTCTCCGCCGCAGGAGCAGGGGATGGTTATCGCATCCACGTAGGGGCGGTGGGGGTCGGTGACATCCATCCCTGACCGCTCCTCGAGCTCGGCGATTGTGCCGATGACGGTGTAGGCGTCGCACTTCTCGCACCGCCATATGGGGATCGGGATACCCCAGTATCGCTGCCGGGATATGCACCAGTCGCGGGAGTCACGCACGAAGTCATGGAACCGGGCGCTCCCCGCCCAGTCCGGGTACCACTTCACCTTCGTGATCTCATCGAGCATCGCATCCCGGATCGCGGTTGCCTTCAGGAACCACTGCGCCGTCGCCCGGTATATGATCGGGGTCTTGCACCGCCAGCAGTGACCGTAACGGTGGGTGATCTCTCGCCGGGCGAGGAGGAAGTCGCCGAGCGCGTCAATGATAGCCTCGTTTGCGTCACGGACGTACATGCCGGCGAACTCCCCGGCATCCGGTGTGAAACGCCCGCCGGTATCGACCGGGCAGAAGACCTCGAGTGCCTCCCGGATCCCGACCAGATAGTCGTCCCACCCGTGCCCGGGAGCGATATGGACGAGGCCGGTGTTGTCGAGCTCGACGTAGTCGGCATCCACGACCCGGTGCCGGATATCAGACTGGTGCGGCACGGGACCGGCGAGCGGCGATGTATACTCCACGCCGACGAGGTCGCTTCCGGAGGCGCGCCCCTCGATCGTGTAGTCCTGGTATCGGCCCATCTTCAGGACTGGTTCGACGAGTTCATCGGCGATCCAGAGGATCTCCTCGTGATCACCCTTCTTCGCCCGCACACGGGCGTAGATGAAAGCGGGGTTGACCGCCACCGCCACGTTCGCGGGGAGGGTCCAGGGCGTCGTCGTCCAGATCACCAGGTACTCGTTCTCGCGCCCGGTGAT
>JAAYND010000074.1 GCA_012521035.1 Methanomicrobiales archaeon | reverse complement strand
GCTGCATATCACACCCCGGCTACAAAAAGATCAGATCCCGGGGGCGCCGGGATCCCCGGAGAACTTCGTCCTCCTCCCCCACCTACCGCCGGCGCCCCCGCAGCCTGTTCTTCCGCATCCGCCACAGAACCACCCCGGCAACGACCGCGAGCACGGCGCCGACCAGGAGCCCGATCCCGTGGGTCGGGTTCTTCTGGTAGACATCCAGGAGCACGTCGGCGCCAAGCGCGATGATGAGGGTGGAGGCGAGTGAGCCTGTGGAGACACATGCAAACACCCTCGCCCCGCTCATCCCGAGCAGCCGGCCCAGGATCGACCCATTCATCGACCCGGTCCCCTGGAACGGGAAGAAGACGAAGAAGATGAGCCCCGCTGTCGAGATCCCCCTGATCCAGGGCTGGGTCTCGGTGTAGTTCCGGGCCGCCGTCATCCCGCTATCGAGCAATCGGCCGATGATCGGTATCTTCAGCGCCAGGTCGAAGTTCCAGACCACAAAGAGGGAGACCGCAATATCGATCATCCCGATCACAAACGTGATGAGCCACCAGGGATACCCCATCAGGATCGCGATCGGGATGATCGACTCCTTCCCGGCCGGCGGGAAAAAGTACGCGGCAGCCAGTCCCGAAAGATTCAGGAACCGTTGGTAGGGCTCGATCATGTAGAGGGCGGTAAACAGCACCACACCGATGGCGAATGGGAAAGTAAACTTGATGAAACCGACGATGTAGCGGTTCTTCAGGATATCTCTCCACCAGCAAGGCTCCGCGACGGTAGTCTCAGGTTCGATAGTCATGAGTCGTATCCACAATATGGGAGATCCGTTACTCGGTTAGGCGTCCCTGGAGAATACAGTATCGGAGCAGAGTATCGAGAGATTCATAACAGCCGGCGATTGAGATGATCACGCGAGAAAAATCCCTTGAGTCCCGGAGCAAAATAGCCGGCAGATTCAAATTCCTGTAGTGTAAGGATAGGAAACATGGTTCAGGTTCCCACCACAAGACCGCCCCGCCCCCTCCCCATCGTCGATATCGGCACCCGGGAGAGCGCACTCTGTACAATCGCAAACGCTGGTGCCGCAATCGCAACCCTCCGTGAAGTGAGAAAGAACGTCCGCGGCGACCACAAACGCCGCCTTGATGACGTCTCTGTGATCCTCCGGGTGATCGCGCTCGAAGCGCAGGCAACGTTCGCGATCACCGATGAGGAAGCCCTGGCGTTCATCAGGGAGTGTCGGCGAGATCGGCCGGCACCAGGGGGGCGGTGAGGATACGGGCAAAACGCTCCCACTGCTGAGATCCGGACGTCCCGACGTAATCCCGCACACGGCGGTAGCCCTCATTCACAGCCGCCGGGTAGGCCCCGAATCCCTCGATGCACCGGAGGCAGGCCTCCGCCGTCTCTGGTGTGAGTAGCAGGACATCCTTAAGGATACCGCAAGCCTCCTCCCGGGGGAGGGTGCCGGCAGCAAGCCCTGCGGCGATCCGGGCGGTGCCCGAGTAGAAGAGGCCGGTGGCGATAGTGTTCACCCCCTCAAGGAGCGCGGTATCACCCGGTTCAAGCCCGGCCAGCGGGAAGAGAATCTCTTCTGTAAATTTCGTGCGGTCAACGCCCGGGAAAGCCATCTCCACCCCGAACCTGGCGGCCCCCTCGGTGATCGTTGCGAACGGTGATGCAACCGGGACGCCCGTATGCTCGATCCAGCCCCTGCCCCGGACCAGGACCGCATCCCTGATGGCCTGGATCGTGTGGCGTCCGGGGTACCCCTCGCCACAGGCCAGGGGGAGGATCTGGTCGATGGTCACCGGACGATCGATGTTTACCCGGATAAGACTCCGCCCCCCGCCGAGGTAGCGGCCACGCCCCTCCGGAGCCAGGTACTCGATCTCCTCCCCCGGCGGGAGCATGATATGCTCTGCGGTCCTGCGGCGGCTCTCCGCGACCGCGGCCACAAAGACCTCGAAAAACCGATCGGGGGGTACGACAAACGGCGCCATGAACTCACGATATCGACTGGCAAGATCACCGCTCCCCGGAAGGATACCATCAAGTGCCGTATGAAACCCCTCGAACCAGCCAGGATCATCCCCGGGTGCCGGGATGCCAAAGGATGCTTCGAAGTCGAGGTTCCCTCTGGCGCGTGCCTCAAGCGCCCTGACCAGCCCCCGGAGGCCCGCATGGCGGGCCCGGGCATCATCGGAGAGCGGTTCGATCGTATCCAGGGTCGCGAGCAGTTCACCGGTGTAACCGGCGACGCTCTCCGGCGGAACCTCCACCGTGAGCGCCTCTTCCCGCAACCTCTCCGGGCCGAAATAGGTGCTCACGTATCCAGGGTCGCTCACCCCCAGCCAGAGTGTGCATTTCACATAAAATCGTGCGATATCGTCCATATGGTGATGATCTTCTTCCAGGCTGTCAGAAACGTCGATAAGCATCCTCTCCTCAAGCATGTCTGTTTTGATATCGCATTAAATGCCCTCCTTGCGGCCCGGAGGCAGAGGGTTTACCTGCTCCCGCGCCAACCCCCTGTACCATGAACGAGTCGCTCCGGCAGGTCGTCCACCTCGTCTTCGGCCTCGGGATCGCGGGATTTATCCTCACATTTGATCGCGATATCGCCATCTCCACCCTCGTTCTTACCCTCTTTGTCGGGTTCATACTCTCCGATGCCATATCCCGGGGCTACACCATCCCGGTCATATCGACGATCATCGGGGGCCTGGAACGGCGCGGCGCAACCCCGGGCAAGGGGGCACTCTTCTTTGCGTTCGGGGCGCTCTTCTCCCTCATCTTCTTCGAAAAAGAGATCGCTGCCATCGGGCTCGCGGTGCTCGCGCTCCTCGACAGCACCACCACTATCGCCGGCACCCGGTTCGGGAAGATCCGGATCTACAACCAGAAGTCCCTTGAGGGTACAGTCACCGGCATAGCGGTGACGACGATCGCCCTCTCCCTCCTCGTCCCGCTGCCTGCCGCCCTCGCGACCGCTGTAGCCGCAGGACTCGCCGAACTCATAAGCCCCATAGACGATAACCTCGTCATACCGGTCGCGGCATGCCTCGTCCTCACGCTCCTCCCCTGATGGGAGACCTCAATCCACCGTCAGGATGATGAGCGAATCTGTCCCCTCACGCCCTGGCGATATCCCCTCGGTCAGCACCACACGCTCCCCGGGCCTGATCAGACCGGAGTCCCGGATCGATTGCATGATCGCCCCGTGCCAGTACTCCTTCTCGCTCCTGATCAGGAACGGGTTGACCCCGTAGGAGAACGCAAGGAACCTGAGGGTGGCGGGGTTACGGGTGAACGCGAGGATCCAGGCATCTGGTTTGAACCGCGATATGTTCCGGGGGGTGTTTCCCGAGCGGGTGGGCGTCAGCACGTACCTGATGCCGAGAGCATCCATCGACTCGATGACGTTGAGGGAGACGACATCGTTGATGGTGATCCCCACCCGGCCCTTCCCCTTCCTGAAGTAGTCGACGAGGCTGCATCCTGGCCCGATGGTTGATCGCTTTCCCTCGGTCGAGCGGGCGATCTTTGCCATCATAGCAACTGTCTCGACCGGGTACTTTCCGATCGATGTCTCCTCAGAGAGCATGACCGCGTCGGTCCCATCGAGGATGGCGTTTGCGACATCGGTCACCTCGGCCCGGGTGGGCCGGATGTTGTCGGTCATCGAGACGAGCATCTGTGTCGCGGTGATCGCCGGCCGGCCGAGGATGTTTGCCTTCTGGATGATCCGCTTCTGCACCGCCGGGACGTCCTCGATCGGAGTCTGGACACCGAGATCACCCCGGGCGATCATCACCCCGTCGGCCTCCTTCAGGATCTCATCGATGTTCGTAAGCGCTTCCTGCCGCTCGATCTTTGCTATCACCCGGATGGTCTTCCCCGTCCGGGCCGCGTGTTCCCGCGCCCGCCTGATATCCTCCGCCCGCTCGATAAACGAGATCCCGAATGCATCGACCTCCTCAGCGAGTCCGAAATCGATGCACTCAAGATCCCGGTCGGTCACGGCGCTGAGCGCAACGATCCCACCTCCGCCGACGAGGCTCACGCCCTTGCGCGAGAGCAGCGTGCCGCCGGAGACCACCCTTGCCCTGACATCCCTCCCGGTGACCTCGTTTACCTCGAGCTGGAGGAACCCGTCGTTGATGAAGATGGTGCTCCCCTCTGAGACCAGATCGGGAAACTGTTCAAAGTCAACCGGGATCCGGGACGGATCATCAGATGCCGGCGCGGCGGTGAGGGTGACGGTATCGCCCTTCTGGAGTTCTATGGGTTCCGCCGCGAGGTCACCGAGCCGGATCTTCGGTCCCGGAAGGTCGATCAGGATCGTGACCGGGAGCCCGACATCCCCGGCCGCCGCCCTGATGTTCTGTATGATCTCCCGGTGCTCCTCAAATGTCCCGTGGGAGAGGTTGAGCCGGGCGACGTTCATGCCGGCCCGGATCAGGTCAGCGAGCACCGCCCGCGAGTTTGACGCAGGCCCGATGGTGCAGACGATCTTCGTCTTATGGTCGGGCAGACTCATACGCTTCCGCCTGGCCTGTTCTGATATCCGCTGCAGAGCCTCTTCGAGCATCATGTAAGTAACCTCCGGCGCACCATCCGATTAACCTTCCCACCAGATCGTGGGGAATCGATATACCGGCCCGTTTTGCTAAAAAGCTGGCTCACATGCGTCTCCGAATTCTGGCAGGAATTCTTCCATGATATGCATGCTCCTGGCCGCCTCCGGTAAACAGTTTTAGCGGGCATATTTAAGTCCTCCGGTATTCAACATTAGACCCGTCTTATGCGCCCGATTCCACGATTTATCATAGCCGGAACCCACAGCGGGTGCGGCAAGACCACGCTTGCAAGCGGCCTGATGGCAGCGCTCACCGCCCGGGGATTTGCCGTCCAGCCCTTCAAGGTAGGCCCGGACTTTATTGACCCCACGCATCACTCGGCCATATGCGGCCGGATATCGCGCAACCTCGACCCGTTCATGATGGGGGAAGAAAGCGTGCGGGAGACGTTTCTTTCTGCCACCGCCGGGGCTGATATCGCCGTCGTCGAGGGTGCGATGGGGCTCTATGACGGACTTGAGGGGGGTGATACCGCAAGCACCGCCCATGTCGCAAAGATACTCGATGCCCCGGTCATCCTCGTGGTGGACGCCGGGGGGGCATCGAGGAGCGTGCATGCGATGGTCCGGGGGTACGCGGGGTTTGACCCGGCGGTCAGGGTCGCAGGGGTCATATTCAACCGGATTGGGAGCCCGCGACACCGGGCCATGATCGAGGTCACGAAGAGCGTCCCGGCCTGCGGCTGGGTCCCACGACGGAAAGACCTCGCGGTCAGGAGCCGGCACCTCGGGCTTGAGATGGCATCTGAGGATGATACGATGGCCCGGTTCGGGGCGGTCGTGGAGGAGACCTGCGATATCGCGGGGATCGTGGACCTTGCACGATCGGCTCCGCCCCTCCCTGCACCGCCGGAGCCCCCGGACCGGCCGGAAGCGCACGTCCGCATAGGTGTCGCGAACGATGCAGCGTTCTGCTTCTACTACGCCGATAACCTTGACCGTCTCGCGCGGGCCGGAGCAGAACTGGTCTCATTCTCGCCGATGATTGACCGGCTCCCGGATGTGGATGCACTCTATATCGGGGGCGGCTACCCGGAGCTCCACGCAGAAGCGCTCAGTGCCTCCCGGTGCCGGGAGGACGTACAACGTGCGGTCGATGATGGCATGCCGGTCTTTGCCGAGTGCGGCGGGCTCATGTACCTCTCAGAGGATCTCACGACCGCTGATGGAGACTACCCGATGGCGGGGGTTCTCCCGGCGTCGGCGGTGATGACCGACCGCATCCAGGCCCTCGGTTACGTTGAGGCCCGGGTGGTCGGCGCTACAGCGGTGCTCGCGCCGGACACCTCCTTCCGGGGCCAGGAGTATCACTACTCGAGACTCGAACCTGCTCCCGACGCGAGGTTTGCGCTGGAACTCCTCCGGGGCCGGGGGATCGATGGCGGCAGGGATGGGCTCGTCGCGCAGAACGCGGTCGGGCAGTACACCCACGCCTACTTCACGGCAGGGTTTGCGGAGAGGCTGGTGCAGGCTGCCGGGACATACCGGCGGGTGTAGGGAACTGAACCCTGCACCCGCTGGCGAGTAAAATCGGTTCAGGTGGTTGTGCTCCCGGTGACGGTGACTGTTCCCTCAAGTCCGGTCTCTGCTGATACGTAGGTGTACTCTCCGGGCTCTGTGAAGGTGTGGTCGACTGAGCCACCGGCCTCGATCGTCCTGAGATCAATGGTCCCGGTCGGTCCCGTGATCGTGATGATCTGGTCTATTGTAGCATCGTTGGTCCAGGTCACGGTTGTATCTGGCGGGATGGTAATTGTGTCCGGACTAAACCCGCTCTCAGTGATCAGGATATTCTCTGTGCCGATCGATGGCAGCGGGGGGGTCTCGGTCTCCTCAGTCGCGGCAGTAGTTGTGGTCTCTATTGAGGTTGTCGCGGTCTCTGCAGGTGTTGCCACTGTCTCCAGCGGGGTTCCGGTGGCCGCCGGTGTTGTAGGGATGGGGGTCACCGTCTCGTTCCCTTCTGGCTGTACGCACCCTGCGATCATGATGCTTGCGATCACCATGAGGGCAAGGATACCAAACATTCGTTTCATGGAGTGGAACGATATCTCCATGCATAAATAAACTTTGTCCTGAGTCGGAAAACCGAAATGGTGCGCACAAATTCGTTATAATGGCGTCACATAAACCCGGTGGCCAAAAAGCCCTGTCGAGCAGGTCCGTGAAACAAAAACCGCTCATAGTGACCTGTTCTTCAGTGGAGAGGGATTATCCAGCCGGTTGTCAGGACTTCAACCGCCCCCCTGGCTATCATCTGCGAGGTGAAAAAATGCGGATGCAGCAAAGTAATTCACCCGGAGTGTTCTCGAGAAGAAACTCAAGGATTGCCGCGCACCGGTTCATAGACCGGAGCGCTTGATAGCTGCACATCACACCTCAGGGCGAGTGATTTCCTGCGGCGGGGGTTGAAACCGATCGTCAGGGGTGCTGGAGGAGATTTCGCACCTCCCCCGGGGCGCGGACCTGACGCCGCCCCGCCCCGCGAACATCCGGGTAACCTGCCAAACCTTTATATCATATCAGTTGCAATTAAAAACAATTATATACTGAACCCGACTAAAGGTACCCAGAGAGACCTGGATCACAGAGACACTTCCCCCCTTGACGTCGTCTTTTTGTGTATCCTTTTCTCTCTATTGCATCTATCCTGGTATCTGTTGCTGTTTTCTGCTTCCGCACCGTTGGTGACTGTTCGTCGATATGGCGGTGTGTGCGATCAACGTATCCGGGCCCGGCTTTTTGAAGATCGGTGACCTGAAGCGGTCGATCCTGTGCCGCGCTCCCTCTCATCCTGCTTCCCCGGCTCTGTGTCCTCAAGATATACCGGGCCTCAAAAAAACCTTTTAACGTGCCTGTACAATCTCAGGCGCGCTGGAATGCAATCGCCCGGGAGGGCATGGCTATCGGAGGGGGAAGAGCGTTTCTGCTCTCATCCCCGATCTCGCGGCCTGGGACTTCCCGCTCCGCCCCCTTCACCCCCGCAAGTTAAATATCTAGCCTGCGAGAGAGTAGATTATCAGAGGAGGAGGTCAGAGTATGTTCAAGCGCATCTTATTTCCAACGGACTTTTCAGAGCCTTCCATGAAGGTGCTGGGTTACATCCCCACACTCCGGGAGGCAGGAGCCAGGGAGGTGATCCTCGTTCACGTCATCGACTCAAAGGACGTCACACTGATCGCCTCGGGGGGGCAGGGATTCCTTGGAACCGTATCAGATCAGAAGGATGAAGTGCAGGAGAGGTTGCGGGAGGGGGTTCATCATCAGGTCATCGATGCCCGCCGGGCGCTTGAGAAGCAGGGTCTGGAGGTGATCGTCAGGATACCTATCGGCAACCCGGGAAAGGAGATCGTGAAGGTGGCCGATGCGGAGGGAGCTTCACTCATCGTCATCGGATCTCACGGACGGTCAAACCTCCGTGACCGCCTGCTCGGGACGGTCTCTGAGTACGTGATCAAGAACGCTCACCAGCCGATCCTGGTCGTCAAGCGGGATCTGGACGTCCAGGAATAACTCATCTCTCCTTTTTTCATGGGCCGGTGCATGATGCTGCCCGTATTATAGGGATTTTCGCGGTATATTGGAGTGCCGGGAGAGATCGTGCTTTATATTCCGCCGCCACCATGATCTTGTAAATGCCGGACGATCCTCATACCCCGTGCGAAAACCCGCTCTGGCCCTGCGCAATGACCGGGGCGGTCGCCTGTCTGGCGGGTTTTGAAGACCTGGCAGTCGTCGTCCACGGTTCGAGCGGATGTTACTTCTACCCTGCGTCTCTCATCGATGTTCCCATCTACGGGACGTTCCTCGTCGAGAACGAGGTCATATTTGGCACAGAGTCCAGACTGCAGGAGGTGATCGGGGAGCTCGAGGGCCGGTATGACCGGATAGCGGTGGTCAATACTTGTGTCCCTGCCATCATGGGCGAGGAGCCGGGGAGTCTCGCCCGGGATGAGCGGGTCTTCATCGTCGATAGTCCGGGGTTTCTCGGGGATCTGGAAGCAGGATACCACAAGGCGCTCGCGGAGATCGCGCCCGTGGTGGATCCGGACAACCCCGGGGTCAACATCGACGGCCTCTGTTGCACCGACCCGTTCTGCCGGGGAAACGCCCTTGAGGCGCGGCGACTGCTCTCCCTGGCCGGGGTGCCCGTCGCTACAACATTCTGCCTTGATACCTATGCTGCGACCCGCCGGGCGGCGCCCCTCACCGTCGGGACGAACCCCGATCTCGCAAGCGGTGTCGGGAGATGGTGCGGATCGCTCCTCGGCCTCGATGCCGTCTCTGAGACGATCGATGCGCTCGACGGTATCGATGCCCGGCCGGTCAGGGAGGAGATCGCATGGGCCGACGCACGGATCCGGAAGGCGTGCAGCAAGTATCTCCGGAGGTTTGATCCTCCACGGGTAGCGATCTTCTCCGGCCGCTCCTACGCTGATCTCGCGGCTGGAATGCTCAAGAAATACCTCGATGCCGAGATCGCCTGTATCGCGGCCCGGGATGATCCCGGAGTGACCGATTTTGCGGTCATCGGGGCCATGATCCGTGACGCCGAACCGGACCTGATCCTCGGTTCCTCCTACGAGCAGACGCTTGCCGGAGATGCTGCCTTCGTCGGCCTGACACCACCGATCCGCGATCGGGTTCTCCTGCACTCCCGGGCGGTGGTCGGTGTCGAGGGGGCGCTCTGGTTGATAGAGGAGATCCTCAACGCCTGTATGAACCAGAACCGGCGCAACCGGGAAGGAAGCATGGTCTCGCCCGGGGGATAACTGCGCCGGAACAGTCAAAGAGGGCCTTCTTGCATGGACGAGAAGGTAATTCACCGATGCCTTTTTGACGCTGCCCCGACAACCGTTTCATAATGTATTTTCACGCGCTTATCCCCTTTAAGCCCGTAAATCCCAAAACACGCCTTTCGTGCATCCTCAGCCAGGAGGAGCGGGAGGCGTTCGCCCGGACGATGTTAAATGATGTGATAGCCTCTGTGCTGAAGTCCGGGTGTAGCGCTACACTGCTCTGCACACACCCCTTCAGCCATGAGGATGCGCTCATCGCCGTCCGAACCGAACCCTTAAACGAGGCGATCAACTGGGCGCTCGGGCAGTTCCGCTGCCCTGCGCTCATCATCATGGCTGACCTCCCCCTGGTGACCGCCGGGGATATCCAGCGGTTGATCCGGACCGAGAAGGATATGGCCATCGTGCCGGGCCGGGGCGGGGGGACGAACATCATCTTCCTGAAGAACCCCCGGTGCTTCCGCGCCGATTTTTACGGCGCAAGCTTCCTCGATCACATGGCGATAGCAGAGGAGTGTGGTTTTTCGGTTGATATCATTGACTCGTTCCGGATGTCGACAGACATCGATGAGAAGGAAGACCTCGTCGAGATCCTCATCCACGGTAGGGGGAGGAGGAGCAGGGAGTTCCTGGAGAACTCAGGGTTTACCCTTGCTATCGACGAGAAGGGACGGGTCGGTGTGCAGCGCGACGCCCATGAAGAGACACTCTGAAGCATCGATGGTATCGACCCCGTCGTAATCGCCGATGGGAAGACCCGTCCCCCGGACGATGACCGCGGGGACACACTCATCTGCCTCCCCCATCACGAGTTCGGCGGCTGACGCGATACAGTCAGCCGCCGCCCGCTTGGTGACCTCGAGTTCGCGGCCGAAGAGGTCCTGCTTTCCCCGTTCATCGAGCACCGAGGGGATGCCTGAACACCCGATAGCGACCCCGCTACACCCGAGGCGCATCGCATGCGTCCTCGAATCTGCTATGATGACCCCGACATCCGCCCCCGTCCGCTCTGCGATCCGGGCACGTATCCGCGCGGCGGATGCATCCGGATCCACCGGGAGCAGGACGACGGAGCCGAACGGAGCATTTGAAGCATCGATACCTGCGTTCGGGAGGAGTGTCCCGCCTTTCATGCAGAGCAGGAACCCTGGTATGCCGCCGACGACCTGATCGCTCTCCCGGAGCACCACCTCGACCAGGCGGGGGTCCATCCCGTACTCCCCGGCGAGCCGGAGGGCTTCAGGGGTGGGTTCGATATCCTCGAGGTGCGCGATCCTTCCTTCGGCGGTGGCAAGGGCCGATTCAGCGACGACCAGGACATCCCCGGTCTTCAGTCCTCCGCACCCGGAACGCTCTGCGGCGTCGAGGATATGCGCCGTCATATCGTCGCCGACACGGACGAGGGGGGTTACAAGGCCGCAGACCGAATACGATAATCCTGTCATATCTCTCTCATCTTCTCATATACCCGGAGCAGGTCAGCGGTCTCGGCGACGTCGTGACACCTCACTACCGCCGCTCCCTGCCTGACCAGGTCCATGGTGAGTGCCAGGGTTCCCGCGAGCCTCCCTTCCGGTTCTCTCCCGAGCAGGTCTCCGATGAAGGTCTTCCGGGAGACCGCGGCGAGCACCGGTCGGCCGAAGGTCAGGAACGCCTCGAAGTTCCGGCAGAGTTCCCAGTCATCCTCATCCGTCCGCTCCGGGGTCCATCTCCCTATGGCGGGGTCGAGGACGTATTCATCAATTCCAAAGCGCGCACACCGCGCCACGACCGTCTCAAGTGCTGCGAGTGTCCTGACAAGCCCGGCAGCATCACCCGGTTCAAAGCAGCTCGCCATCACAAATGCCGATAACCCGGAGTCTGCGACCGCCCGTGCGTAGCGCTCATCGGTGAGTCCGGATATATCGTTCACCGCGTGGACATCGTGGCGGAGGCAGACATCGAGCACTTCCGGGTGGCGGGTGTCCACCGAGAGGATGACCCCTGTCCCGTCGAGCTCCGAGAGCGCCGCATCCACCCGCTGTACCTCTTCAGCGACGCTGATCGGGACCGATCCCGGAGCCGTGCTCCGCGCCCCGATATCGATCATATCGGCCCCCGCCTCCTGCATGGCGAGGACGCGGTCATATATCTTCCCGGTCGGGGTGTAGGAGCCCTGGTAGAACGACTCGGGGCTCGAGTTGATGACGCCCATCAGGCGAACCGGAGCGCCGCCGCCGATCCTGAGGGGGCCTACAGCACAGTGCCGTTGTAGCATGCCTCAAGCCTGGCTGCCTTGAAGGTGTTCTCCATAAGCGTCGCGATCGTCATGGGACCGACGCCGCCGGGGACCGGGGTTATCGCTCCCGCGCGCTCGCTCACGCCCTCGAAGTCAACGTCGCCATGGAGTTTGCCCTGGTCGTCGTAGTTGATCCCGACATCGATGACGGTCGCTCCGGCCTTCACCATCTCCGGCCTGACAAACTTCAATCTCCCGACCGCGCTGATGAGGATATCGGCGTTCCTCATCTCTTCCTCAAGGTTCTTCGTCCTTGAGTGACAGATGGTGACGGTCGCATCGGCGTTGAGGAGCAGGGCGGCCATGGGTCTCCCCACATCGATGCTCCGGCCGACGACGACCGCGCGTGCTCCACTGACCGGGATCCCGTACTCCTCAAGGATCGTCATGATCCCCTGCGGCGTGCAGGGAGCGAAGACCGGATCCCCGGCGAGGAGCCTCCCGAGGTTATAGGGGTGGAACCCATCAACATCCTTTCCGGGCGCGACCGCATCGATGACGCGGGTGGTATCCACGTGTGCCGGTAGCGGGAGCTGGACGAGGATGCCGTTGATATCGGTGTCGTTGTTGAGGCGCCCTACCGCATCAAGCACCTCCTTCGTGGTGGTATCCTCCGGGAGTTCGACGCCGATAGACCCGATCCCGACGCGCTCGCAGGCCCGGTGCTTCATGCGGACGTAGAGCTTTGATGCCGGATCTTCGCCCACGATGACCGTCGCAAGGCGCGGGTAGAGCCCGGACTCCTCTATCCTCTCCTTGAGGATCTCAAGCCTCTTTTCTGAGGTTGCTTTACCGTTGAGTATCATGACACTTCAGGATAGAGAGGATACTTACTCGCGAGAGCAATAACCTCTTCTCTCACCTCGGTGATCGCCTTCTTTGAGGTCCGGTCCTTCGCGACATCCTTTACGACCCGGGCGATCCAGTAACCGATCTGTTTCATCTCTTCTTCCTTCATGCCCCGGGATGTGACCGCCGGCGTGCCGATACGCAGTCCGCTCGTCACGAAGGGGCTGAGCTGCTCGCGGGGGATGGTGTTCTTGTTCACGGTGATGCCCGCCTCGCCGAGCGCGGTCTCGGCCGCAAGGCCGGTGAGGTGCTCGTGGTTTGTGGAGACACCGGTCAGGTCGAGCAGGATCAGGTGATTGTCGGTGCCGCCGGAGACGAGGTCAAGCCCCTCCTCCGCGAGAACCTTCGCCATTGTGCGCGCGTTCCTGACGATCTGTCCGCAGTAATCTTTGTAGGCGGGGGTGAGCGCCTCCTTGAAGCAGACCGCCTTTGCGGTGATGATGTGCATCAGCGGGCCGCCCTGCATACCCGGGAATATGGATTTATCGATCGCGGTCGCATCCTCCTTGCTGCACATGATGGCGCCGCCACGGGGGCCCCGTAGTGTCTTGTGGGTCGTCGTCGTCACGATATCGACGACGCCGACCGGCGAGTTGTGGTGCCCTGTCGCGCAGAGTCCGGCGATATGGGCGATATCGGCCATGCACCGCGCGCCGACGGTATCAGCGATCTCCTGGAACGCCTTAAAGTCGATCTCGCGAGGGTAGGCGCTTGCACCGCAGACGATCATCTGGGGTTTTGCGATCCGGGCGATATCTTCGATAGCCGCGTAGTCGAGCGTCTCTGTCTCAGAATCGACGCCGTAGTGGAATATGGAGTACCAGCGTCCGGTGATGTTGACCGGTGAGCCGTGGGAGAGGTGGCCTCCCTGCGTGAGGCTCTGGCTCAATATCTTGTCCTTGTAGTTCAGGTACGCGAAGTATACCGCCTGATTTGCCTGGCTTCCCGAGTGCGGCTGGACGTTTGCGTGTTCCGCTCCAAAGAGTTCACAGAGGCGGTCGCGTGCCAGGTTTTCCACGAGATCGTGAAACTCGCAACCTCCGTAGTAGCGTTTACCGGGGTAGCCCTCGGCGTATTTATTGGTCATTATGGAGCCCGTCGCCTCAAGAACAGCCTTACTGACGACGTTCTCGGAGGCGATCAATTCTAACCCATTGACCTGACGCAGGCGCTCTTCCTCGATGAGGCCGGCGATCTCAGGATCGAAGTTTGCCAGACTAGACATGCAGAAAATGGTTGCTCCGGGGAGGTAATATTCTTTCTTTTGCAGGATTTGTGGTGGCCCACCCGTTCGATCATGTCTCAGCGGGCCTGATATGACGGTGGTTTTGATGTACCTGCTATCCTGTGTTTCCTTCGATGCCGGATAAAAAGTAATAATTCTTCATTTGAGAAGAGCATAGTAATATTATTACGTTAATATATCATGGATTTATTTGAGGGAGATTATGGCAAAAAAGGATGCAAGAATACGATTTCTCGAGCGGGAACTCGCGGAGCGCGAGAAGGAGATGGAGACTATGGTTGAAACCGAGCGGCCGGTGGAGTCTGAGGTAGAGGATAAGCGCGTGCGCGACCTTGAGCTGAAGGTGCGGGAGCTTGAGGCCCTGGTGAGGGGTCTGACTGCGGAGGTTCTGGATCTCAAAACGGTGACCATGAATCTCTGCCGGGATGTTGAGGAGCGTAAGAAAAAGCCGGTGGTGATCGAAGAGAGGAGAGCGGGGGCCACAGTCCGGGCTGAACCCCGGGCCGGCGCCGAACCGCGCGCCCGACCATCTCCCCGGCCCCCAGAACCCGCCGTTGAAGAAGGAGAGATGGACCTCATCATGCAGAACGACGGGACGCTGAAGCCGGAACCGAGGAGATCCACGGAGTACATCGTTGCCAGCACGAAATTTGAGAATGCGCCGATGAAGGGCCGGGGCGGCAGGAAGTCAGAGCGAACCCTGTTTGTGGAACAGAAGAAGCGTAAGGTAGGAGATGTCATCCAGGCGGAAGAGGGTGACACGCTCGATCTTGACCGGTAGCAAGGGGAGCCTGATCTTTGTATATCACGCACCTTGAGATCGACAACTTCAAGTCTTTCGCGAGAAAGACAAAAATCCCATTTTTTGAAGGATTTACTGTCATATCCGGCCCGAATGGTTCAGGAAAGAGTAACATCATCGATAGCATCCTCTTCGTCCTGGCCCTCTCGGGTGCGCGGGGGCTCCGGGCCGAGAAGCTGACCGACCTCATCAACGTCAACACCGGGAAGAACACCGCCGAGGTGGGGGTTACGTTCTCGGATGGCACGACGATCCGTCGCCGGATCAAGCGGACGCCGGCCGGGTACTACAGCTACAATTACTTAAACGGCCGCCTCTGCAAGCAGAGCGACGTCATCGAGTTCCTGGCGAAGCTCGGGGTCAAGCCCGAGGGATACAACGTCGTGATGCAGGGTGATATCACCCGGATCATGGAGATGAGCGATGGCGAACGGCGCAAGATCATCGACGAGATCGCGGGTGTTGCCGAGTTTGACAGTAAGCGCGAGCAGGCCCTCTCGGAGCTTGAGGTGGTGCGGGAGCGGATCGAGCGCGAGGAGATCCTCCTCGGTGAGCTCACTGCGCGGCTTGATGCGCTCCAGCACGAGCGAGAGCAGGCGATCGAGTACCGGCGGTGGCAGGAGCAGCTGGAGCATCTCGGGCGGTGCCGGGGTGCGGCGCTTGTCAGGCAGAAAGAGCGGGAGATCGGCACACTCCATGACCTGATGCGCGATCAGCAGGCTGAGATTGCGCGCATCACCGGTGAGGCAGGGGCTTCCAGAACGCGACTCGAAGAGGCGCGTGAGCGCCTGCGTGCGGTCGATGATGAGATCGGCCAGAAGAGCGGCCCCGAGTACCTCGACCTCGTCGGGAGGCTTGAGGAGGCGCGGGGCGGGATCAAGATCGCCGGGAAGACCATCGAGCGTCTCGCGGCCAGCCGGGACGAGAACCTGGAGGCGATCCAGCGTGTCTATATGGACAGTCGGCGCGCCGGGGCGAAGGTCGAGGAGTGCGCCGGCGAGATCCGCAACCTCTCGATCGATCGCGCGAATATGGCGATGGAGCTCTCAGCCCAGCGTGAGCAGATGGAGGCGATCGAGGAGCGTATAGCCGGCGAGAGCGAGGAGGTCGAGGGATTGAAGGATCAGCTCTTCGCGCGGTTGCAGGATCTCGAGGGCAAGAAGGAGCTCCGGGCGAAGATCCTCCGTGAGCAGGATATCTTCATCGAGAAGAGCCGCATGCGGACATCGGAGCGGGAACGCCTGGAGGCGCGCATCCGCCAGATCGACGAGGAACTGGCGAACAAGCAGGAGCAGGTCGCTGAGTACTCGACCTCTGCTGCTGACTGTGAGGCAAAGAAGCGCGAGATCGAGCGGGACCTCTCCGATGCCGAGAGCACGCTTTTTTCACGGCGGTCGGCCCTCGACCGCCTGCAGAAGGAGATCCGGGAGAACGAGCAGGAATTGATGCGCCTTGAGGCGCAGCAACAGGCCCATGGCGATGCCGGGGGGCGGGCGATGGAGTTCGTCCTCGGTATGGAGGGCGTGCATGGCACCGTCGCCCGGCTCGGGCGGGCGCCGCCTGAGTATGCGACCGCGCTCGATATCGCGGCAATGGGCCGTCTCCTCTGGGTTGTCGTCGATAGTGATGGGGTTGCGTCTGACGCGATCCGCTACCTGAAGGAGAACCGTCTCGGCCGGGTCACGTTCCTGCCGCTCAACAAACTCCGGCCCCCCATCCTCCAGCCGCTGGAGGCGGATCCGGGTATCGTTGGCTACGCTGTCGACCTCCTCGAGTTCGACCCGGCGTTTGAGCGTGCGTTCCGGGTTGTCTTCGGCGCGACGGTTGTGGTGGATACCCTTGACCGGGCGCGGCGCCTGATGGGGCGGTACAGGATGGTCACCCTGGATGGAGACTTCGTCGAGAGGAGCGGCGCCATGACGGGCGGCGTGCAGAAGAAGAAGGTCCGGGGATTCGGGGTGGCCGTCGATGATGAGATCACGCGGATCCGTGCAACGATCGCGGGTCTTGAGGCCGAGGCGGCGGAGATCGGTGCATCCATCGGTCGCTTTGCTGAGGCATCGGAAGTGAAGCGGACGGAGCGGAGCGCTATCGATGAACAGGTTGCGCGCTACCGGATGCTCATCGATGAGTTTTCAAAGCGTATCGAGGTGCTCACCGGGGAGAAGGCGACGCTGGAAGCTACCCTGCACGAGATGCACCGTGACGCAAAGGCTGGAG
>JAAYND010000073.1 GCA_012521035.1 Methanomicrobiales archaeon | reverse complement strand
GGCATCTAATCCATTCTACAGGGGTCATTTATATATCGGCAGGGTCTCCAGACTGCATACGATCGGTAGCGACCGCACAATTGTTTACTTTCACCCCGCACGGTAAGGGGTTCATATACTCAGAAGAGAACAATATATATCAGGGTCTGCCACCCGACCACCCGGGAGAGCAGCCCCATACCTCCTAACACCAATACTTCATACATCCAGAATATCTTTTTTTTGGAACCGATATGTGGATTCCTGATCATCCATTACTCGCGTGAGGTATCCCATGCAGCACAATACCTGGAGTGGGTATCCGGGCAGGGTGATAGAACTTCTGGAGGTTTGAGCAGGTCTTGTGGGTCGGATCATTATTGCGGGGAATAGGCATTTACCGCAATCTTGATATGCTTCGTCTTTCAACCTATTAACCGATGGAAAACACTTCCTTCTCAGAATGGCTGGATCGCTTCAGTGCCTACCTCAGGATGCGGAATTACTCGCCCCGGACCATCAAAAAGTACGAGGAGACCATCCGGCGTTTCGCCAGGTATGCCTGGATCAGACAGCAGGGGTGCCAGGATCCCTCCCGGGAGGATCTCGACAGTGCCCCTCTGAGTGCGGACGTCAACGTCTCGTCAGCCCTCGTCACTGACTTCTTCTCCTGCATCACGGAGGAACAGAATTACAGGCCAAAGACCCTGTACCGGATGATATCGACGCTCTCTTCGTTCTACAGCTACCTCTACACCCAGGGGGTCGTGGCCACAAACCCCATGCTCGGGGTGGAACGGCCGCGGATCAAGAACCAGGAGCTGAGATACCTCAAACACAGCCAGGTGATCCGCCTGCTCCGATCCATTGAGAATGAGCGAGATAAGCTGATCGTCCGCCTGATCTACGCCACCGGCGTCCGTGTCTCAGAGCTCTGCGCAATAAACGTCGAGGATATCGATTTCGAGGAGCAGACGATCCGGGTGAAGGGGAAGGGCGATAAGATACGGACGGTTTTCGTCGACGAAAAGACCCTTGAGGATATCGATGATTTCATCGGCAACAGGATTGAAGGACCACTCTTCGTGGGCCAGCAGGGGAATCATATCTCCCCGCGGACCGTCCAGCATATCTTCAAGGAAAACGCTCCAGAAGGGATTACGCCGCATAAAATCCGGCATTCCTACGCGAGCGAACTCTACCGGAGATCGAAGAACCTCCGCGTCGTGCAGGAGAACCTGGGGCACTCCTCTATCAAGACGACCGAGATCTACCTGCATACCGACCTTGAGGAGCGAAGATCGGTCTACCAGCAGTATTTCCCCCTCTCAAACGAGAAGAAGGATGAGTGATCTGCACCCCTATAAACCGTATGATGCTATATGAACGGACGTCCCGATCAGGGTGCCGGCTGGCCGCACCGGGCAGGGCCCGGGAAACCGGATAATCAGGCGGAACGCGGGTATTCCCCCCGGTAACAGAGAACAGGGAGCCCCTGGTGCCGGCGGGCACCGCTGCCCCGGATAGATCCGGCAACGCTCAAATCACTTGAGCGCCTAACCATCGGTATGCGCTACATCGTCACGGGCGGGGCCGGGTTCATCGGTTCCAACCTCGCAGAGCATCTGGCACGCGACCACGAGGTCATAATCATCGACGACCTCTCCTCCGGGCGGCGGGAGAACCTCAGAACCCTCATCGACCATCCGGGGGTGACGTTCATCGAGGGGAGCGTTACTGACTATGATCTCCTGCTCGAGGCCTTCAGGGGCGCGGATGGCATATTCCACCAGGCTGCGATAGCCTCCGTGCCCCGATCGGTTGAGATGCCACGGGAGACGAACACGGCAAACGTCGGCGGAACCACAAACGTCCTCTGGGCCGCTAAGGAGTGCGGTGTGCCGGCAGTCGTGGCGGCGTCCACATCCGCGATATACGGTGATGACCCGACCTTTCCCAAACGCGAGACGATGCCACCAACACCGCTCTCCCCCTACGCGGTCTCAAAGCTCGCGGGCGAGTACTACGGGAAGGTCTTCTCGGACCTCTACGGCATCAGGACGGTATTCCTGCGCTACTTCAACGTCTTCGGCCCCCGGCAGGATCCTGCGTCCGAGTACGCGGCCGTGATCCCGAAGTTCATCACCCGCCTGCTCGACGATAAACCACCGATCATCTACGGGGATGGCGAGCAGACACGTGACTTCATATTCGTCGGTGATGTCGTCAGGGCAAACATCCTCGCTATGGAGAGCGACGCCTCGGGTGTCTTCAATATCGCCGGCGGACGCCGGATCAACCTCAATGAACTTGCATCCATTCTCTCAGAGATTACCGGTATACACCACCGACCGCTATACGAACCCCCTCGATCGGGGGATGTGCGGGACTCGCTCGCGGATATCACCAGGGCCCTGGAGGCATTCGGCTTTTCTCCCGCCTGCACGCTCGATGAGGGACTCGATAAGACTGTGGCATGGTTCTGGGATGGCGGCGACTGACTGGAAGGGGGGAGATCTCGAATCCTCTCCTGAGAGCAATTTACAGGCTGATCCCTAATTGCTCCGATTTTTAAGCCGGAACGGCAGGAACCTATATATCTCTGCCCTGCAGTATGGAGGCCGAGGTAACGACGTATGCCCAGATTGGTTACACCGGAGTCTCCTCGTAAAGAGGATAATGAAGATGCACTGCGGGTGTACAGCGACGTAACAGCAAAGAACCCACATAGATCGACGACCCTGAACAACATGGGCGTGGCGCTTGAGCGACAGGGTCGCTACGAAGAGGCGCTGGCCGCGTTCAGTGCGGCGCTCCTCTGCGACGACGACGATATCTACGCATGGAACAACCGTGCGGTGATCCTTACCCGGCTCGGCCGACCACAGGAAGCGGTGCTCGCATGCATCCAGGCGCTCGCCCTCGACCGGTTGTGCATATTTGCCTGGGTCACCTACGGCATGGTTCTCGGGAGACTCGGGAAGTACCGGGAGGCTGAGCTGGCTTTTGCGGTCGCAGAAGATCTCGATCCGCAGGCCCGCTCGCTCTATCCCGGCAATCTGACGATGACCCGGGCGTAATCGCGACGTCAACCGGGATGGTCGATCTATCGCCGGCTGCGATATGATCGGCCACCCGTATCTTCTGGTCTGGCCGGACCGCTACGGAGACCTTATATTTTTATCCCGCCTCCTTCAATAGAATAGAAACGAGTGTGCCTGCGGCACGGAGTCGATCGAATGAAGACACTTATTCTTGCAGGCGGGAGCGGCACCCGCCTCTTCCCGCTCTCAAGGGAACACTACCCAAAGCAGTTCATCCCGCTGGTCGATGACGAGTCACTCTTCCAGAGGACAGTGAGGAGGGCACTCCTCTTCTCCTCCCCGCAGGAGATCGTCATCATCACAAACGCGGACCACAAGTTCCTGGTCCGGGATCAGCTCGCCGCCATCGGGTGCGACTGCCGGGTTCTCATAGAACCGGTGGGCAGAAACACCCTGCCGGCGATCTACTACGGTGTCAGGGAGGTCACGCGGGAGGGCGGGTCTGATACGGTCGCGGTGCTCCCCTCCGATCACCTGATCGGCGCAGATGGGCCGTTCCAGGAGGCCTTCCTCAGGGCGGAGCGACTTGCAAAGGACTACCTCGTGGTCTTTGGCGTGCGGCCGACCTCACCTCACACCGGGTACGGCTACATCTGCCCGGGAAAGTCACTTGGGGCAGGGGCGGTCGTGGATGCATTCGTGGAGAAACCCGACCCCGAAACCGCCGGCCGCTATATCGCCGACGGCTACCTCTGGAACTCCGGCATGTTCTGCTTCGATGCCGATCTCTTCCTCACCGAGTGTGAGACCTGCGCACCCGACGTGGCAGGGGCGTTTGAGCTATCGATCGATGAGGCATACGGTGCAACCCCGGCGCTCTCCATCGATTACGGGATCATGGAGAAGACCCGGCGGGCGGCGGTTGTCGCGCTCGATGCCGACTGGAACGACCTCGGGAACTTCGATGCACTCTACGCCGTCCTGCCAAAGAGCGGAGATGAAAACGCCGTCAGGGGTGAGCATATCGGGATCGACTCCTCCGAGAACCTGATCGTTGCCGACCGGTTGGTCGCCACCGTCGGTATCCATAACCTCGCCATCGTCGAGACGAAAGATGCGATCCTTGTTGCTACCCGGGATGAGGCCCAGCGGGTGGGCGAGATCGCAAAGGCGCTCCGCGAGAAGGGTGACTCCCGGGCGCTCTTCCACACGCGGGTCCATCGGCCCTGGGGTTCTTACACGAACCTTGAGGAGGGACAGTCGTACAAGATCAAGCGGGTCACTGTCCCTCCGAAACGCCGACTGTCGCTCCAGATGCACCACCACCGCTCCGAGCACTGGGTGGTCGTCACCGGGTGTGCGGAGGTGACGATCGGGAACGAGACCTACCTCCTCCGGAACGGGGAGTCCACATTCGTCCCGGCGGGGACGGTCCACCGGCTCGCGAACCCCGGCCTCCTGCCACTCGAGCTGATCGAGGTTCAGATCGGGGAATACACCGGCGAAGACGATATTATCAGGTTCGAGGACGACTTTGAGCGGGCATGATCGGCGCTGCAAAACCGATATAATCCCGTGTAACTAAATAATAGGTGGATGCCCGGGACAGGAGATCCCGGGTTCGTTTCTTACCCCCGTAGTGTAGAGGTCAACCATGCAGGACTTTGGATCCGGCGACGGCGGTTCGAATCCGCCCGGGGGTATCAGGTTTTTTGCACAACGAAGGGTTCCGATCACTCCAGTTCTTCCATCCTCTTCTTCTTCATCGCTTTCGCCCTATCGATGAGGTACTCAAGCGTCGCGAGCTCATCAGCAATCCCCCAGGCCTCACGGCTGCGCGCTTCGTCCTGCAGGCGCCGGCACTCATCCTCGATGCGGATGAGTTCGTCCATCGTGTATTTGTGGTACCGGGCAAGTATACCCCCATACTCGGCCGAGAACGCGGCGATCTCCTCTATGATATCTCTCTGGCGCTTACTTGCGGCAATGGGGCCTCTCTCTGCCCCGGACGTGGCATCATCCATCGGATACATCTTTACCGCCAAAAATATTATCTCTTTCGCAGATGATTCGCCCAAATTGGAAAGGAGACCCTGAATGGTCCTTTGCGCGTTATCCAGAGCAGGGTTGAGTGCGAAAAAAGTACGCGCTCTCCGGGGCACTTTGATCAGGACCGCCGGTGCCGCACCCGATCACGCGGCTCTCGTGATCCGCGTCCCTGTCCCGGCCGGCCAGGTGAGCGAGGTCATATGTGTGACCAGCGCATCGACATCGAGCGGGCCGTAGACCAGATCCCTTCCTTCCATAAACACGGTATACCCGTCACCGCCGGTTGCGAGGAAATCGACCATCGCTACCGTGTAGTCTGCTTCCGGCTCTATCGGGGTGCCGGTCACCCGGATCTCCGTAACCCTGTCACCTGCAGGCCGCGTATCGTCGAACGTGTAGGATAACCCTGAGACGGCAAGGTTGTGGGGTGGCAATGGTGCCTGCCACTGCTGTTCCAGCACATCCCGGATCTGCTCTCCCGTGAGGGTCATCGAGAGAACGTTCGATGAGAACGGCTGCACCGCGTAGAGGTCACCCCATGTGACGTCACCCGCCGGTATATCCGCCCGGAGCGAGCCGGTTGTGATGAAGGCAACATCGGCCTGCATCGCCGCCCGCTGGCCATCGACAACGAGGTTTCCAAGGAGAGACTCGCCGGCATCGTTTGCCAGATCCGTGATATCCGATGGTGTACTTGTGATGATCCGATCCGTAATCGGCCTGACCATCTCCCTGGCCGCCTCAAGGAGTGCGGTGGCCTCGGGGTCGGGACCGGTGCCGGATGCATACGCCGGGACGATCTCAGCCACTTTATGGGTGATATCACCGGTGAGGGGATCGATTATGAGATCGATATCGGCATACGCCCTGCCGCAGTTGTATGCCTGGGTCACCAGTACCGGATTCCCGCCGGCGTTCTCCAGGTAGGCGTTGGTGAACTCGTGGGTGTGGGCCGATAGAACGACATCCACGTCCGGATCGAGGCCGGCGACGATCCCGGTGACCCTGCCCGTCACGTTGCAACCACTCCGGGTCAGACCTTCGTAGGCCTCCTGTGAGCCCCCTTCATGCAAGAGGATGACGATCGCGTGTACCCCTCTCTCCTGGATCTCGGGGATATACCGGTTGATGGACTCTACCTCGTCTCTGAAGATGATGCCTTCGACGTTTGCCGGCCTCTGGATGGAGGGAGTCTCGGTCGTGACTGCGCCGATGAATGCGATCTGCACACCATCGGCATCCCGGATGGTGTAAGGGGCGGTGATGGGGGTGTTGTTTACCTCCCAGACGACGTTTGCGGATATATACTCCATCTTCGTGCCCGGGTAGGGGTCTACCAGATGGGTGATGGTCGTTGTGCCGTTTCCGCCGTCGATCGTCCGGAGCAGTTCGTCGATGCCGCGGTCAAACTCGTGGTTGCCGAAGGTTGCGATCGTGGGGCAGTCGTCTGCGAGACTGCTCCAGAAGAGCAGGGTGGGTTCATCCAACAGGAGGCCGGACTCCGGCGGTGATGCGCCGACGATGTCACCCGGAAGTGCTATGAACGTGGTCGCCTGGCCGGCCGCGGAGGAGAGGTATGAGGCAAGCACCGGCGCCCCGCCGGCCGCCTCACCGTTCAGGCTCTTTGTGCCGGGTAGCTGCCCGTGGAAATCATTGACCGCGAGGATCCTGACGTGCACAGGCGCAGGGTGCTGAGGACAGGAGAGCCCTATCGGGGTTATAATGATAATTGTGAGCACAAATAGGCCGGTGATCACCTTCTGCCACGGTGGTCTGGCGCTGATGGGCGAACCGGATCTCATCAGGAGAGTTCTGGCTCTCCCGGGATAAAGCCAGCTGGAATGTATGCGCGGTCGGGAGCGGATTGTAGCCGAAAAGGATCCCGGGAGGGCGGCCGGATCACCCCTCTCGCTTCGCTTTCATCTCTTTTGCCCGGCCGATGAGGTACTCAAGTTCCAGGAGTTCGCCGGCGCTCCCGCAGGCGCCCCTGCCGCACGCTTCGCCATGAAGCCTCATGCACTCCTCTTCGATGTGGTCGAGGTCGTCCATACTGTATCTGTGATACCGGGCGAGGATGTCGCCATACTTCTGGACGAATGAAGTGATCTCGTTCAGGAGGGGGAGCCGGTCCGCCCTCGGTGCAGGAGATTCTATAGAGCATCGATCCGGTCCGGAGGTTGTACGATCCATTGAATTGTGTTCTCGTTGTCTGGAGAGTTATTCTTGCCGGCGGGGTGGGGATTCCAGGCGGCAGTAGATCATATCGAGGGCATCCGCGCTCATAACAGTACCAGGAGCGACCCGGCCAGTTCTGTGTCTTCTTCGCCATTTCCAGAGGCGCAGGGACTACACCGGCTCGTTGCCACCCGGGCGTTCGGGGTCATGCCCCTGAGCAACCACTCCATGACCGGGGGCCCGGGAGGAGTTCATTCAGTTCAGAACAACAGTATAGCCCTCTGTTGAATTCCCATACACTGCACCGGGCAGACACCGGTGCTATGAGCAGGTTCTCCGGAGAGGCGTGGACGCATGGCTCTACCAGAAGATATAATAATGGAGATTGAGGAAGAGGGGCATCCATACCCCCATACAGATCTATCAGTAATTCACTGCTATTCGACAAAAGGAACGCTGGTGGAGAGAACGCCCATCCCTCCTATGAGGATCAGCTCCCCCCGACCTGCGCAGAGGTCCAGTTCGCTACAAACCCGGGATCGTGGGGGGATCGTGTATCGGGGAGGTTATGGCATCCCGGCGCATCCGGTCTACAAGGTGCCGCAGCGTTTCACAGATATCCCGGATGATCGGGGATAGGGTGCATGTAAAGCTGGTGAGAGAAACCTGAACAATGGGTGTAATATGTTATACCGGGCGGGGATAGGAGTTTCCTGATTTGTGTGGAGGTGAAGAGGATGAAAGAAGAGAGGGTGTATTTGCTTGCTCTCCTCGGGATTATGATCTGCTGTGGAGCGATAATAGTATGGGGCGTGATTCTGGATCCGCCTGGAGTATCTGCGGGAAATGAGACCGGAATGAACGCCGGCAAAACGATAATATCAGCGCCAGGACTGGAGATCACTCCGGAGAATGCCGTGACCGGGACACCGACGACCACAGAGACACAACTGGATACCGGGACACCCGCACCAACGGAGACAGAGGCACAATCGGATACCAGGACGCCCGCACCAACGGAGACAGAGGCACAACGGGATACCGAGACACCCACACCAACGGAGACAGAGGCACAACTGGATACCGGGACACCCACACCAACGACTATCACCGCCGGCCAGGAACCAGCACCTTCACAAACCCCGGTAAAACCTCTACCTACGGTTACCATGAAGAAGAAACCTACAGTAAAACCTACATCCACCCCGACATCTGCCGGGAAAAAGTACCCACGGTCGATTGTTTTTGAAGAGAAGGAGGTTGGGTTGGCCCACTGGTACGATGAGAAATGGGATGCGATTCACTACTACTTATACGATATCGATACCGGGGAGATGGACATTATTATCGAAGCGCGGGTGCCGAAAAATGTTCTGGAGTCAAAATATCTCATCGATGCGCTCCATTCGTTCGCTAAAATACGGGCGAGTCGTATTCACGGGGACTACTACTATATGCGGCGGAGTGGTAAATATGGGATTAGTATTCCTGAAATCGGAAGTTCCTTTGAGGTTAACACAGCAGCGATCGTTTTCTACTCCGAACCCTGGTATGAAGATCAGACTATGGGATTTGGCTGCTACATGGTTGCTATGGTGGATCTCGTGAACGCTCCCGTCGGCGAGGAGAACCAGCCATACCGGGAATATCAACTTCCTCCCGAATATTACCCGTCGCGAATTCAATCCGACCCACCCCGACCCCTGTATCTCGAGATGCCAAAAGTCAGGTTGAGATTTCTGCCAGATTTCTCCCCTCACCTGATAGATATCGATGCTCTCCCGGAGCCACCAGGGGAATCGCCGAAAATGTATCGGGAGACATCATCAGAGGTACCACCAGATACACCGCCCACAACACTGGAGGCGCCACAAGAGACAACGCCGGCAGCACCAGAGACATTGCCTGAAAGGATACCTGAATTTACACCCGAAGAGCCGATACCCGGGCCGACAGAGGTAGAGGATAGCCTGGTTGAAGAAGAACCGGAACCGCAATTCGGATCCAGCACGAGTCCGATGATTGAGCCGGATGCGACCAAGGCGGTTGACGAGAACCTGTCATCGGAACAGGACGTGCCGCCCACCCCTGACGAACCTATCAACGAGACAGAACGGTGACGGCTGCCGGCACCCCGGCGAGCAGGGGCGCAAGCGAAGTCGATCTCCAGAGTGGCAACCGCCGCCGGGCGGTTTGACTGTCCCGGAGATCTGACTTCATCCGCGTGCTCCGTGAGTATGTAGCATGACAGGGACTCTGGATTATCGCATCCGCCTTCGGAAAGAGCCGGAGGGAGGGGCTTCCTGGTTGCGCCACCTACGGCGAGACCATCGATGAGGCGATAGCGATGGCACAGGAGGCCATCGAGATCTGTATCGGACATCCCCGGGAAAGGGGCGAAGGGATCCTTGCCGAGGAGGGAGTACTGGAGCATAATCCTGGATTCCCGGCAACACCTGATGATCCGGATCAGTCCACAATAACATCTCCTTCTAAATTTCAATCAGAATCCAGAATCAAAGCGGCAGGTTTACCCATCGCGATGTGTCAATACATGATCGGGATGGAATCTCCGTGGCGGCAATCGTTTACCAGACGGACAAGCGATCCGGGATCACCTACGCCTACCGATCGGTCTCGTACTGGGACAAAGAGAAGAAACAATCCCGGGCCAAACGTACCTTGATCGGGCGGGTGGATAGTGTAACGGGGAAGATTGTCCCCACCGACGGAAGAAATCGGAAGAAGCGAGAGGGCGTGGTGCCTGAGATCCATGACCTCCCGGCACCCCCGCAGGCACATCGGTCTTTTTGTGGTGCGACGTACCTGCTCGATTCCATCGGCGAGAAACTGGGGATCACCCACGACCTGCAAGAGTGCTTTCCTGAGACCTACAGGCAGATTCTGTCCATCGTCTACTATCTCATCCTTGAAGATAGCTCCCTCCTCGATCGCTTTGAGAAATGGGCCTCTCTCCACAAACATCCTTATGGCAAACCCATTCCCCCACAGCATAGCAGTGAGGTGTTCGCCGGTATCACCGAAAAGGATAGACACCGATTTTTCGCCCTGCAGGGGGAGAGGAGGCTTGAAGAGGGGTTCTGGGTGTATGGCACGACAATCCTGTCCAGTTACTCTGAAACCCTCCACCAGGTGCAGCATGGTCGCAACAAAGAGCACGATCACCTCCCTCAGCTGAAACTGGCACTGGTCTTCGGGGAAGAGTCCAGCCTCCCGTTCTACTACCAAAAAATTGCAGGAAATATCGTTGATTCAAGGACTATCCGCCACTCGCTCTCCGATCTGAAGCTCCCTGAGCACGCAAAGATAAAGCTGGTCATGGACTCAGGATGCTACAGTGAAGACAACATCAACCGCCTGCTCCAGGATCGCATGAAGTTCCTGGTGTCGGCCAGGATCTCCTCCGCGTTCGTTCGAACCGAACTGGACAGAATATACGATACGGTTCGCAATTTCGAGAACTACAGCGAAGATTACGAGCTCTATTGCAAAACCCTCCGGACTACCCGGGAATATACGCAGAAACGCCCCCATAAGGGGGACACGCTCAAGGAACGGCGTCGCATTTATATTCACTATTATTATAATATCGACAGGGCGGCCGATGATGAGAAAGCCTTTGACCGCTGGCTCTTCGCACTGAAGCGGGAGTTTGAGGCCGGCGAGCGTGTTTTGGGGCATGAAGAACTCTACCAGAAGTACTTCACCATCAGGGCAACACCCGGGCACGGAACACGAGTAAGCGTCAAAGAAGAGGCAATTCGAGAAGCAAAGCGTTATTATGGATTCTCTGCCCTGATCACCAATGAACCGATGGATGCGGTGACCGCTCTTGAACTCTACCGGAACAGAGATATCGCCGAGAAGGCCTTTAACAACCTCAAGGAGCGCCTGAACATGCGGCGGACCCTGGTCTCTTCTGAGCAGAACCTTGACGGGAAACTCTTTGTCCAGTTTGTGGCGCTGATCTACCTCTCGTATATCAAAAAGCAGATGCAGGTGAAGGGGTTGTTCAAGGACTATACGCTGCCGGGCTTACTGGACAGCCTTGATCTCATCGAGTGTCTTGAGCAGCCGGGAAAAGCACTTCGAATAGGGGAGATCCAGGACGCGCAGGCGGAACTCTACCATGACCTGGGGGTGGATCCGCCGGCCTCGTTATGAGTTTTTGAGATGTATATCCCCGTAGCAGGACGACTCTATCTGGCCTCCCATCAGGTGCCGGCCCCGGGAACCGCGTGTGGCCCTCAGGTCGTCCGCTGAGAGCGGAGCCACCCCCTCACGAGTACTCATGATCGTCGCCGTACACCCGGTTGCTCAACCCACACCGAGCAACCACTTCCAGAGCGGGATATACTGGACCGCTCCCTCCCTCTTCTCGGTATCCTTCGTAAGAAGGATGCATTCCCGTACCCCGGGGTTGTGGAGATCTCTAAACTCAAGCAGTGCTCTCTCTTCCCGGGCGGGGAGGTTATCGGTGTACGAGACATTGATCGCAGTGAGCGAACGATCGGGGTGCTTAACGACGAAATCGACTTCACCCTGCTTCTTCCAGTAGTAGATCTCATGACCCTGCTTCTTGAGTTCGATGAAGACAAGGTTCTCCGCAAGCCTCCCCTCATCCTCCGAGAACCGGAATGATACGGCATTCCGGAGGCCGTTGTCGATACAGTAGATCTTTTTGTTGTTTCTGCTCTGGACCTTTAGCGAGTAGCTGAAATACTGGATCTCAAAGAGGATCTTCGCCTTCTCTGCGTAGTAGAGATACTCCTTGATGGTCGCAAAATCAATGCCGAGCATCTCCTGGAGGCTCCGGTAGGAGTAGAGCGAGGTTATGTTCGTCATGCAGTATGCGAGCAGATCTCCGAGTGCCCTCTGGTTTCGTACCTCATTCGCTCGCACGATGTCGCGATAGACGATACTATCGTAGTATGCTGCAAGCTGGTCCCGACGGACCGCCCGATCACCCTGGAGAGCGACCTGCGGAAACCCTCCTTCACGAAGATACTCACCGAGCAGGTGCAGAAGCCGATACCTCGCCGCCGCGAGTGTGACGGGATCTGCCGGCAGATCCTCACCGGAGAAGACCACATACTCCGCAAAATCGAGTGGATAGACATGGACCGGGAGGTACCGCCCGGCGATGAGCGTCGAGAGGTTCGAGTCGAGGAGGTATGACGTCGAGCCGGATATAATAAGGGTGAACTGCTTCCGGTCGTAGAGCGACTTCACCCGGCGCTCCCATCCCTCGATAGTCTGGATCTCATCAAGGATGAGGTAGACCGCATCACCACTGTACACATCTCTGCGGTAGGTCTCAAGTATCACCTCAAGCGGATCATCAAGACGGGCGATCTCAGGTTCATCACAGTTCACGAAGAGGATCGATCGTGGATCGACCCGGCGGTTGCGGATAAGGTCATCGATCACCTGGAATAGAAGCGTCGTCTTGCCCGAGCGGCGCACTCCGGTAAGGACAACGATCTCCCCGGTTCCAAGATACTTCTCGATCTGCGTGAAGTATCTCTCCCGCCGTATACCTGCTTCAAAAGGCTTCCCGCTCCACCAGGGATTGAGGGCAACCAGAAGATCGAGGATCGAGGCCATATAGTTTGTTGGAATATACTCAAGCATAAATGTTTGTTTTCATTAGATCATACTCTAACAAAAACACTCATTTTCATTGGAATATAATCGGACTAACTATCCGATCCCCCGGATCCTCCTCCGCCGGCATACCCGGTCACCGGCACCGCACCGGTCCCCGGGCCGCCACGAGAGCGTGCCGGCACACAAAAGTCCCCCGCACCCCCCAAAAAGTTCCCCGGAAGACTCAATCTTCCAACCCCGCCACCGCCTGCGCTTAAAAATCACTCCCGGCGCAACCCGCAGCAGGATGGCCTGAACGGTACCGACACATACTATATTCATAAAAACAAAACCTAGGAATATGGATCGGTTGCAGAAAATCCGGCTCTCCGTCCTCGTGCTCGGCACCCTGATGGGAGCACTTGACAGCACAATTGTTATCCTGGCCTTCCCGGTCATCGCGGAGAAGCTCAACGCGGATATTCTCACCACCATGTGGGTCATCCTCATCTACCTCCTGATAGTGGCGGCACTGACCGTCCAGCTCGGAAGACTCGGGGATATATTCGGCCGGACCCGCATGTTCAATCTCGGGTTTGGCATATTCACCGCCAGCTCGTTCTTCTGCGGGATCTCTGCGACCATCACCGCGCTGATCCTCTTCCGGGGCGTTCAGGCCATGGGCGGGGCCCTCATGGAAGCGAACTCCGGCGCCATCATAGCCGATATATTCCCTCCCGGATCGCGCGGAGCAGCGTTCGGGTATAACTCACTGGGCTGGACAGTCGGTGCAACGCTCGGCATCGTTCTTGGCGGTGTCATAACCACGTTCATCGGTTGGGAGTACATATTCTTCATCAACGTACCCATCGGCATCGCCGCCCTCTATCTCGGAACGCGCTACCTCAAGGACGTGACCCGGACGCCAGCATCCCTCGATATCATCGGGATGGCTCTCCTCACAGCCGGCCTCGCGCTCATATCATACGCTGCGGTCGATTTTGCCGGAAATGGCCTTACCGAACTCTCAGCAACCCTCGCACTCCTGGGTTTTGCCCTGATACTGATATTTGTCTGGCACGAAACGCATACCAAAACCCCCACGATCAGCTTTGAGAGCCTGAAAGAGCCCATACTCAAATACAGCCTGCTTGCTGCATTCCTTCAGAGCCTGGGGTATATCGCGGTTGTATTCCTCATCACCATGTACCTCCAGGGGATCCGTGGACTCACCCCGCTGGATGCCGCACTCCTGCTCACACCGGGGTATGTCATGGGGAGTGTTCTCGGCCCCTACATGGGGAGGCTCTCGGATCGTGTCGGGGCACGGATCATCGCAACCATAGGAACGATGGTGATCGCGGTGGCGATCCTGATCTACATGGCGATCCGGGTAGATTCATCTCTCACACTGGTTCTCCTGGCATCGTTCATCTCCGGGATCGGTACAGCGATGTTCTACCCGGCGAACAACAGCGCTATCATGGCCCACGCGCGGATGGAGGATTACGGGAGCGTATCGGGGGCGCTCCGGATGGTGCAGAACATCGGGGTGCTCGGGAGTTTCGTGCTCGCAATAACAGTAGCCTCCGCCTCGATCCCCCGCGCCCTCGCATTTGAGATCTTCACGGGCACATCGCAGGTGGTAGGGCATGTGGCCGGCGCCTTCATCCAGGGCATCGATGCAGCGCTCGTGGTCTCCTTCCTGCTTCTCCTCCTCGCAGGAGCTATGTCCTGGGCCCGGGGGTCAGAGCATCGGGATACTACCTAAACCACCAGTTCATCCGTTCCCGTGATCGCCCGGACGATCCCGGCAACGACCACCCGCTCCTCTGGCTGGAGCCTCGTATAGTAGAGTCCCGTATCCTGCGTCTCAATGATCGCCACGGCATCCAGAACTGGTTCCAGGAATTCCTCATAGCCCGGCCCCCAGGAAGAGATGATTGCATGGACAGCATCCCTGATCTGGGAGACCTCTCCCTCCTCGATTATCTGTTTCAGAAACCTCACCGCGGCCTGATCCGGACGGCTCACGTGCCCGTACGCCTCTGCGATCAGGGAGAGGCCGTTTGCCCGGTTCCCGGCCAGCATCTCCTCAAGCGCCAGAACGAGAACGGCTTCTGCTGGATCCCCCAGCTGTCCATCCCACCTCCCGGCAACATACGGAGCCAATGACTCCTGCAGTAGTTCTTCCCTGGTGGCCATCGGCCGCCCATGCCAGGCCTCCAGGAACCTGATGAAGGCCGCCAAGCGCTCCCGGCCGGCCGGTCTTCGCATCACTCGCCACAGCCGGAAGAGCCGGTCCCGGGCCTCGTACGACGTCCGCTTCCCCATCGGGCGTGAGGTGACGTACCCATCTCGCTCAAGCCTCCTGAGCTGAGCGTTCACCACCGCCGGATCCAGCCGGGATATCTCTGCGATCTCCTTTGGTGTAAGGGGAGTCTCTCTGCAGAGGATCGTATCGAGGATAAGTCTTCGCTGTCCCGTAAGCCTCCTGAATGCCTCCCGGTAATACGGCGTCTCCCCATCCATAATACCAGAAAAGATCTTCGCTGCACCATCAGCCCCGCCATGTGAGATGGCCTCATACAATCGGATAGTCAGTCGCGGATTGCCGCCGATGAGATGGAAGAGCGCCTCAATCGCTGGTTCGTAGTCCTGGAAGTTCTCAATGAAGGCGGTGTTGCCGCTAATCCGGGCAATCTTCTTCATCAATTCCTTGATCTCGGCACACTTCAGCTCCTGGAGGCGGAAGATCCGGAAGAAGTTATAGAAGGGTTCATCGTGATCAGATACGCCGGGGAAGATCTGCGGCGCTGAGGCGATCACCGAGAAGATGTTTGTCTGCTGGAACACCGAACGCAGTGCCTGGATCTCGCACCTGTCCATCTGCGTGAAGAGTTCATGTATATTCTCAACAAATATCACAATTTGCCTGTTTTCCCGCGACGCGATCTCCCTGAGTGTATCGACTGCAACGTCGCGGACAAGCTGATCATCACCGGCCACATTCGCGACGCAAGCCCCCATATCTTCTAATACCCTCAGGAAGAAGTCAGACGCCCTGAATATCGAGTACTCTTCCTCCCCAAGTTTTACAGGGATAGCCCTCCCGGAGAGGTCATCGCGAACCTGCTCGTAGAGCAGAGCCATCAGGTGAGATTTTCCGGTGCCGCGAGGGCCTATGAGGAGGAAGAAGCGTGGAGTCCCGCCCCCGGCCGCCTGATCTATCTCCTCAAACAGGCTTTCAGCAAGCTTCTGCCGACCCACAAGGAGGTACTGGAGGGTCTCGCGATCCAGGGCTCCAGGAGAGTATTGATGAAGGGCTACGCTAGCCGGCGCCGGCATGGTAAATCCTCCACCAGTTCCCGAATTCTTCATGATCAATGAGGGCGCCCCTGGCTGCAGGGTCTCCAGGAGGTAACAAGACATCCATCAAGCGTTACATTACACTTTTGTTACATAACAATCTTGTTATTCATTTGAGGATCGCCTTGAGGGGCGGCAATCCAGGTGGGTCAACCAAGTATCATAGCAAGGCGGCCAGACTACTTCCTGCACGAGGGGCGTCCCGTCTCCCTCAAAAAGCTCCAAAAAAAAAGATTGATCAGATAAACCGGGGTTTCCTGGAGAGGAACCTCGGGGTATAAAGCGGCCGGCAGGGCTTGCCGGCGGTCTCCATCCTCACGGCCTCAATGAGTTCATCCTCGCTCATCGTCTCCCGGTACGGCTTCTTCTTCTCCGAGAGCCTCCTGACGGTCACCGTGAGCCTCCCGCTCTCGGCCTCCGCATCGCCTATCACCGCGACGTAGGGCACCCAGTCCACGCCGGCCCCCCGGATCTTTTTGTTCACGCTCTCTTCGCGGTCATCAAGGTCCGTCCGGATGCCGGCGGCGTTCAGGCGCGTGCAGATCTCCTCTGCAAAGCAGACGTGCCGCTCCGCCACCGGCACCAACCGGACCTGGGTCGGCGCAAGCCAGGTCGGGAGTGAAGGAACATCCTGCGTCGCCGTATTCTCAAGCAACGCGCATATTACCCGTTCTATCGAACCCGTCGGCGAGAAGTGGAGGATCGGGGGGTGGACCTCAACCCCTTCCGGCGTGTAGTACTTGATATCGAACCGATCCGCGCTCTCCACATCGATCTGGACCGTCGGGTTCTCAATAGGCCGGCCCTGTGCATCGATCGCCGCGAGATCAGCCTTTGCGATCCAGTAGTGCGTCCGCTCCGAGAGAACCTCGATCAGCATCGGCACACCTGACTTCGCGACAAGGCTCTTTATCCAGGATTCGTACTGCATAAAGAAGTCCCGGGTACACCGGAAGACCCCAACGAGCGGGGTCTCAAGGTCTTCGCCGCTCTTCCAGCCGATCGCGACCTGTTCTTCAAAGCTCTTGAGTGCATCGTCCACGTCCCGGCAGAGGGTGTGCATATCGGGCATCGTGAAGGCGCGGAGGCGCTTAAGACCGATCACCTCACCCTTCTGCTCATGCCGGAACGAGTATGTCGAGAGCTCATAGAGCTTCATCGGGAGGGTGTTTGGAGAGATATGCATATCATGCATGATCGAGAACATCCCAAAGCACGCAGCAAACCGGAGCATCATATCGCGGTTGCCGCTCTTGAACCGGTACTGCCGCTCCCCGAACTTGGCGGCGTGCTCCGCGATCGCCCGGTCGCCGAGGTCATACATAACCGGGGTCTCGACCGGCATCCCGCCGTACTCAAGCACCTGCGCAAGAACATAATCGGCGAGGAGATCGCGGATCAGCTTGCCCCGGGGCATCCAGCGGTGCTGCCCGACATCCGAGCGTGGTTCGTACTCCACGAGCTCCTTGGCCCGCATCAGGTCCACGTGGGCCGGCTCGACCCCTTCCTGCCCCGGGTAGCCGAGTTCCTTCCGGATCAGGGAGGCGAAAGGCGTCTTCTCATCGACATAATCCCTGGCATCCTTTCGCTCCCCTTCGGGGGTGAAGACGAAGAACTCGTGCTCGATCTCCTTCTTCGGGGCGCTCGCTCCCTCACCGGGAGTGATCGTCCGGGAGAGCTCTGAGAGCGGGTGGCCCTTACAGGAGAGCGAGAAGGCCTTGTACCAGCCAAACGGCGCTCGCCTGACAACAAACTCATCCTCCCCGGCGATGGCCGCGGCGAGACCCCGGAGGATGCTCACCGCAGCTTCTGGTGAGGCGAGGTCAGAGGAGAGATGCGCGTAGGGGTAGATCATGATATTGGTCGTGCCAAGCTGCCGGGCAGTGGCGACGACCTCATCCGTCGCCTGGCGTATAGCATCCTCAATATTCTCCTCGTCGACAGACTCCACCGCGCAGAAGACAGCAAGCGCCTCGTCAAGAGCATCCTTCTGGACTGCATCCTCCTCGGCGACCTTCGTCTTCTTCCGGGCCTCGTACTCGATATGATCAGAGTGGATCAGAAGAAGTCGCATTGTTATCCCCAGTTAAACCCTTCAATATCTGTTTTTTCTGTTATATAGTAGCGCGGAAGCACATAACACCCGGTCCTCACGCGCGGCGTGCATTCTCGTGGTAGCGGGAGAGTGTCGCCTGCTGCTGGTCCATATACTTCGCATCCTGCTTCATGGAGTACGGGCGCGCGGCACGGTCTGTGCGGTAGAAGACCAGCTGCCCGATCGGCATCCCGGCGTAGACCCGGACCGGCCGGGCGTTCACGTTGCACATCTCAAGCGTTATCGTACCGCGGAACCCGGCATCAATCCAGCCACCCGTCTGGTGGAGCTCGATCCCGAGGCGCGCTATGCTGCTCTTCCCCTCAATGCTCGCCACGACATCATCGGGGAGCTCGATCGTCTCCAGCGTCTCAGCGAGGAGGAACTGCCCCGGCTGGAGGACGATCGAGTCGGCTACCATCTCCTCCACGTCTGAACAGACGCTCTCTTTTTCGTATGGGTCGATCACCGCTCCGCCCGGAATGTACCAGACAAAGTGCGAACCGAGCCTGATATCGAGGGAGTTTGGCTGGATCAGGGCCGGGTCGTAGGGCTCCACCTTGATAAACCCGTGCCTGATGCGGTCCTCGATCTGCCAGTCGACAAGAATCATGCTCTTAGATCTCTCCCTGAAAGGAGTTAGTCTTTCTTTTCCATGTGCCACTCAGCCCTTCGCATCAGGCCGTGGAGCGTGCTCACTTCGCGGGTGGTGAGTTTCGTCCGGCCAAAGACCCGGCGGAGCAGTATCATCGTGTTCGGCCGCTTGAAGTCGGGGTGGTCGATCCGGTCGAGGAATGAATCGAGGTGCCGGTAGAGCGAGTCCATCTCGACCTGCCCGGCCAGGGGGTAGGTTCCCCGGGGGAGGTTCGCAAGCTCGTAGCAGAGGATACCGACCGCATGAGAGAGGTTCAGGATCGGGTACATCCCCGATGTTGGTATGGTGCATATGAGGTTTGCGCGCGCAAGTTCCGCGTTTCCAAGGCCCCAGTTCTCCCGCCCGAAGAGGACCGCGACCGTCCCGTCGATATCGGCGACGACCTCCCTGACCTCCGCCGGCGCGTAGTAGGGCATACGCATCGGGGTGCAGACCGATTTGCTCACCTCACCGGTCGTCGCAACCACAAAATCAAACTCCTGGTAGACCTCATCGGTCGTCATCCGGCGGGCGCTATCAAGGACATCCCGGGCGTGAGAGGCGCGCATGATGGCTTCATCGCCGAGCGGGCAGGGGTTGACCAGGACAAGCCGGGTAAACCCGAAGTTCTTCATAACCCGGGCGGCAAACCCGACATTCCCCTCATAGAGGGGCTCGATAAGGACGATCGAGACCTCGGCCATGTATCACTGTACCGCCCGGACCGTGGCCCGGAGCGCATCGACACCGTCGTCGTAGACGGCGTTTCCAACGACGATTGTATCGGCGAAAATCCCCATCTCTGCCGCCTGCTCAGCTGAGCGTATACCGCCGCCGTAGTAGAGGATGGAGTTCTCGATCGCATCAGACGCTGCCCGCACGACATCCGGATCCCCGTAGGTTCCGCTGTACTCGATATAGACGATCGGGAACCGGAAGTAACGGTCCGCGACCCCCACAAACGCGGCCACATCCTCACGCGAGAGGCCGCAGTCCGCCCCGGTCACCCGCCCGACAGCAGAGTTTGGGTTTAAGATGATGTAGGCCTCGGGCACCACGATATCCCAGTTGATGCTGCTACCGCTGCTTCGGAGCCAGGCATGGTGTTTTCCGACGATCCAGCGGGCATCGCTCGTGTTCATCACGCTCGGGACGAAGAGGTGATCGACCTCCCCATCGAATATGGCGCAGTCGGGGCTTGCTGGCTCCACCACCAGCGGCAGCCCGTAGGCCGAGACCACGTCCAGAAGTTCGCGGAGGTTCTCCTGCGTCACATTCAGGGTGCCCGAGAGCATCAGGGCATCGGTCCCGCTCGTCACGATATCCTCGATCGTACCCGGCGGGAGGCGTTTATCAGGATCCAGCTTTGTTACGTGTACCCAGGTCTTCCAGTTCGTGTGCATGGTTCGTCACTTCACGTGGCCGATGTAATCGTGGAGTCTGGCCTCTGCGATGCCGGTGACCGACGAGACCCTCTCTGGATCGGCCTCACGAAGCGTGGCAGCGTCATATATGCCTGCGAGGTAGAGCTTCTGCACGGTCGCCTCCCCGATACCGGGAATAGCCAGGAGTTCTTTTCGTCCGCGTTCGAGCGCAGTTCTGGTGATCTTTTCCGGAGTCGGACGACCGAGGTAGTTGCAGACCAGGTCCACATGTTTATGTACGGTCTCTGGATTAATGCCGGTTTTGATTGAGAGGAAGGGGATGGGAAGGTAGCAGAAGTCGTCCGGGCTTGTGATGCCGCCGGCGAGGTACTTCTTCAGGCTGACAGCAGGAACCCCGGCCTCCCGGAGGGCGCGCTCGTTACAGAGAGCGCGGGCGGCATCCAGGAGTTCTGTCGCGCCGGCATCACCTATGCCGGCCTTCTTCAGGGCGGCAGGAGCGGCCTGTGAGAGCGCGCGGATATCCCCGATCCCCTGCTCGACGAGACTTCGCGTGATCTTTGCATGGCTCCGTCCTCTCTTCGGGGGGATGACCTTCCTGATGAACTTCTTGAGCTCCGAGCGACGGCGGAGGATGTCGAGCGCATCCGCGGCCTCTCTGATGAGGTGATCAGCCTCCTTGATCCCGAGCGTTTTTTCGAGATCTGCGGGCTGCATATTCGCGATCTCTGAGACCGTGTAGATGTGGTGCGCGTGCAGGCGTTGCATGAGGTCATCGGTCATCGAGGGCATCATCCGGAACGCTTCAACGTTTGACTCGATATGACTGCAGAGCGGGCAGCCTATCACCCAGGGCCGGGTGCCCTTCCGGATAAGGCTGACGTGGGAGAGACCGTGCTTCTCGCAGGTCTCGTCCAGCCGGATCGCGCGGCCCCAGGTGCTCCCGGGCAGGCTGATGTTGAACCGGCACTCCGGGTATCCGGTGCACCCGATGAACTGGGAGACGCCGATATGCCGGATCCGGAGATCGTGGCCGCAGACCGGACAGGGGCCTACGGTGTGCTCCTCGGCGGTCTGCTCCATGATCTCCTCACCGATCTCCTCCTCGTGGGCTTCGAGGTTGTCAAAAACCCGGTGGAGCATCTCGCGGGACTCGGTGACGACATCCTCGCGGGAGCGTTCGCGCTGCTTGATGAGCTGCATATGCTCTTCAAGCGTCCGGGTCATCTCGGGGTCCGTTATCGTCGAGGCATGGTTGTCGAGCGCATCGGTGACCGCTCTTCCGACGAGTGTGGGACGGAGCGGGTTTCCTTCGACGTAACGGCGTGATATGAGTTTTCCGATCACCTCGTGCCGGGTGCTCTTCGTCCCGAGGCCGAGCTCCTCCATCACCTGGATGAGCCGGCTCTGTGAGTACCGTGGCGGCGGTTGTGTCTGCTTCTCCTCAAGGTTCACGTCTCTGATCGGCAGACGCTCACCTGCGGTGAGCACCGGGAGGATCTTCTCCTTCGCCTCCGAGTAGGGGTAGACCTGCCGCCAACCGGCAGAGAGGAGCCTGCTGCCTGTAGCAGCGTAGGGCTCGCCGGATGCATCGAAGGTGCACCGGGCGGTCGCCCATACCGCATCGGGGGAGAGGGTCGCGAGGAACCGGCGGACAATGAGCTCGTAGACCTTCCACCGGTCCTGCCCGAGGGCCTCACGGGTTGCCGCGCCCGTGGGGTGGATCGGGGGATGGTCGGTGCTCTCCTTCTTCCCCCGGGTAGGAACAGGCCGGCGATTCTTCTGCACCCAGGCGACATCCGCATCGAAAACACCGCCCTTGAGTGTATTGAGGATCGCGTTGAGGTCCAGGGACTTCGGGTAGACGGTGTTGTCGGTCCTCGGGTAGGATATGTACCCGTTCATGTAGAGGTCTTCGGCGATCCGCATCGCGTTTGCCGCCGAGAGACCAAGACGGCTCGCCGCGACGATGAAGGACGTTGTATCGAACGGGGTGGGAGCGCGGTCGTTCTTCTGCCCCTCCTTCACGTCCATGACAACGAGCGGCTCTTTTGTCCTGGCCTCTGCTGCAAGAGCCTCCTTGTGGTCGGTGAACCGACCCGCGGTATGCCGTGCCTCCACCGGTTGCCCGTCCTTCTCGGTCATGAGCGAGAGCATCCAGTAGGTCTGAGGAACGAAACTCTCGATCTCGCGCTCCCTCTCAACGATCATGGCGAGCGTCGGACTCTGAACCCGGCCCACGGACAGGATATCCCTGCCGCCCCTGCGGGCTGCGAGGCTGATGAACCGGGTCAGCGATGCCCCCCACATCAGGTCGACGACCTGCCGGGCCTCGCCGGCAGCCGCGAGAGCGAAGTCGAGATCTGCGGGACTCTCGAAGGCTGACCGTATCTCCGCCGGGGTTATCGCCGAGAAACGGGCACGGTTGACCTTAACAGAGGGGTTCACCGCGCGGACGAGCTCATACGCCTCCTTTCCGATCAGCTCTCCCTCGGTATCGTAGTCCGTCGCGATAGTGACGAGATCCGCCTTCTTCGCCAGTTTCTGGATAAGGCTTACGATCTTCTTCTCGGTCGGCTTCTTGATGGTGCCGGCGTCGATGAGGGTTCGCGGTGTGCGGGTCTTGCTCCGCCAGTTCGTGTACCCGGGCTCAAAGTCTACCTCCACCACGTGCCCTTTGAGGCCGACCACGGTCTTTGTGTCGAAGGGATAGGTGGCGACACCACCCTCATTTACCGCTTTTACCTTCTCGTTGCCGGCGAGGATCTGCGCGATCCTGTTCGCTGAGATGTTCTTCTCTGCTATGATCAGATGCACGGCGGATTACACCCCGTCTACCCTTATCGATTCGGATACAATCTTCCGGAGTTCACGTGGATCTGCCCGACCACGGGTCTCCTTCATCACCTGACCGACGAGGAAGTTCAGGGCCCCCTCCTTCCCGCTCCGGTAGTCTTCCACCGCCTGCGGGTTTGCAGCGACGACCGCCCGGACGATCGGTGTAAACTCATCCCCCGCAGTCTTACCGAGCCCCTCACGCTCCACGATCGCGGCTGGCGTCTCGCAGGGCCGGCCCTCGACGCAGGCATCGAGCAGGGTGCGCAAGACCTGGACGCCGGCACGGTCGGTGATGGTGCCGATCTTGAGGAGTTCGAGGAGTTCTATTATGTGGCCCGGCGGAACGGCGGTGATATTCATGTCCCGGTAGTTGAGTTCCCCGAGCAGTGTATCGGCTACCCAGGTAGCGGCGAGGGCCGGATCCACGTGGGCAACCTCCTCGTAGAAGTCCGCGAGTCTCGGATCGCCGGTCAGGGTCCGCGCGTGGTTGGCGGACGCGCCGTACTGCTCCATGAACCGGTCCTTCCGGGCTGTGGGGAGCTCTGGGAGGTCGATATCTGCCACCCGGTCTGCTACGTGGAGGGGCCCGAGGTCAGGGTCCGGGAAGTATCGGTAGTCGTGCGCCTCCTCCTTGCCACGGGAGGATGTGGTGATCCCACGGCCTTCCATGAAGTGCCGGGTCTCCCGCGCCACCGTCTGCCCGCGCCGGATCATGTTCCTCTGCCGGGTCACCTCAAACGTGAGGGCTTTCTCGACGCCCTTGTAGGAGGATATGTTCTTGACCTCGACCCGCGCGGAGCCTTCAATCGATATGTTTGCATCCACGCGGAGACCTCCTTCCCGGTCGCCGTCAAAGACCTCCAGGTACTCGAGGATCGTCCGGAGCTTGTTGAGGAACCGGCGTGCCTCCTGCGGGGAGCGCATATCGGGTTCGGTGACGATCTCAAGGAGCGGGATTCCCGACCGGTTGTAGTCGACGAGCGAGTACTTCGATCCGCCGGCGACGTGGACGAGCCTCCCGGGGTCTTCCTCAAGGTGAGCGCGGGTGATCCGGATGATCTTCTCGTGACCCTCGTCGTCCTCGATCTCGACGATACCCTCTACCGCGAGGGGTTTGTCGTCCTGGGTGACCTGGTAGGCCTTCGCGAGGTCGGGGTAGAAGTAGTTCTTCCTTGCAAACGTCGACTCTTCGAGCACCCGCATATCGAGGGCTTTTGCCACCCGGAGACCATACTCCACCGCTTTTCTGTTCAGGCGCGGGAGGGCTCCGGGGAGGCCGAGACAGACCGGGCAGCAATGGGTGTTCGGCTCATCGTCCTGGTAGTCGGTCGAGCATCCGCAGAAGAGCTTCGTCGCGGTCGCGAGCTGGACGTGGATCTCAAGCCCGATGATCGTCTTCATGCCCGCCCCTCCTGCTCATAGGCAAAAGCAACGTCGATGACGCGCTCATCCTCAAACCGCCGCCCCATCAGCTGGAGGCCGACGGGGAGGTTCTCAACCCGACCACAGGGGACCGATATAGCCGGGATCCCTGCGAGGCTCGCGGGCACCGTGAGGGCGTCAAGGCGGTAGAGGGTGAGGGGGTCGGTCACCTCGTCGGGGCGGAAGGCCACGGTCGGCATCGTCGGACCGGCAATTATATCGACGTCGGAGAACGCCCGCTCGAAGTCCCGGGTGATATTCTGGCGCGCTGCAAGGGCCTTTGCGTGGTACCGCCCGGCGTAGCCGGCCGAGAGGGTGAGGGTTCCAAGCAGTACCCGGCGCCGGGCCTCGACCCCGAGGTATTCTCCTCGCAGGTCCTGGTAGGCCTCATGCCAGGACTTCTTTGTGTCGACTGCCGGACCATAGCGGACCCCGTCGTACCGCGCGAGGTTTGAGGAGGCCTCGCTCATGCAGATTATGGAGTATGCGGGGAGTGCGTAGCGCATGCCAGGGATGCTCACCGGAACTAATTCCGCCCCGAGATCCTCGAGGACACCGATGGCAGACCGGACCTGCTCTCCGATGCGCTCGTCCACGCCCTCACCGAAGTACTCCGCCGGTATACCGACCCTGAGGCCTTTGATCTCCGCTGAGGGTCTGTGATCGTATGGCCGGTCTGTCATCATCGAGTCGCGGGGGTCGTAGCGGGCTATCACCGAGAGAAGTCTCGATACGTCCTCGACCGTTTGCGCCATCGGCCCGATCTCCTCAAGGGAACTCGTGTGGGCGATGAGGCCGTAGCGCGAGACCCGGCCGGATGTGGGTTTGAATCCTACGATCCCGCAGAACGCCGCGGGACACCGGATCGCGCCGCCGGCGTCGGTGCCGAGCGCCATCGGGACGAGGCCGGCAGCGACCGCGGCGGCGCTCCCTCCCGACGAACCGCCGGGGACTCGATCCAGGTCGACCGGGTTCTTCGTGGGGCCAAACGCGCTCGTCCCGGTGGTCGAGCCCATGCCAAACTCATCCATGTTGGTCTTGCCGACGATCGCGGCGCCCGCGCCCCGGAGGAGCTCCACGACGTGGGCATCATACGGCGGGATGTAGCCTGCAAGGATCCGGGACGCGCAGGTTGTCTGGATGCCGGCCGTCGATATGTTATCCTTGACTGCGACGGCTATGCCGGCGAGCGCACCGTCACCGAACGGCGCCTCGCCGCAGGTGGTGATGAAGGCGTTGTAGCGGTCATCGGGCGAGAAATTCAGAGTTCCCGCCACTCACATCACCCTCGGGGCCTTGATAAATCCACCCTCAGTCGACCCTGCGTTTGCGAGGACTGCCTCCTGCGGGAGGCATGGCCGGGGCTCGTCCTCCCTGAAGACATTGGCAGCCCCGGCAGCGGGGGCGCCAATGCCTTCCACGCTCTCGATGATGCTGAAGTATTCCAGTATTGCATTGAATTGATGGGCGAACTCCGGCATCTCGTCTCTTGATATGCCGATATCCGCAAGTTCTGCTATATGCTCAATATCGCTCTCAGTGATCATATTTTGCCCTGCTGATCTCAGCTAAGTACCCTTGTACCGATTTTTTATAACCATTTTGATGCGGCCAATGGGGAGATTTAGTCTCTGTAACCGGGGAAACAATACTGTTCTTACTGGTGTTTCTGGCTACCCTGAAGGTTAAATCCCTCATGGTAATAAAAGTGCCCGCATCCGGGATCCTCCGGACCACCAGGTTGAGCGGATTGGGGAGGGGATCCGCGCATCTTCCCGGGGGAGATCGCGGTTGCTGTTCGGGCGGATGGGCTGGAAGGTATTGCGCCGACCCGCGACCTCATGCGGAGATGGAGATCTGCCGCCCGCTCCACAATCATCAGGACCACAAAAACCTGCTGGTATGCCTGGTTTATCGCCGGGGTGCTTGTTACAGACCCCATAACCTGGCGAAGGATTACCACAGGGGGCAGGTGGATCCAGTGACAAAGTTAGACCCCCTCGACCACCAGGTCGCTGGCGCCACGTGACAGGTCATGCGGCCAGAAAAGGTCTGGCACAAAAGTTCAGGGAAGGCCGCCTGCCCCTACCTATTTTACAGGATTCCTCATCGGAAAGCACTCTGCCACAATCGATGGAGGCCGGTAAAGGCGAAAAGAGCATCGACCGGCGGACGATCTCGTGCTGCTCGGAGAGAGACTCCGATGAATATCGCCGGGCTCCCTCCGCTCGATCATACGCCGAATCTGCCCGATAGGAGTGCTGAAAGCAGGCAAAATTTCAACACCTTTATTATTCTGAACAACAAAATAATTTGTCTTAAAGTAATTTGAGTTGATGTGTATGTGCGAGATCATCTCACCTAACACCGGCAGCACCGACCGTTCCGGGTCTCAGGAACCGGAGATCGCGCCGCTTTCCGAAGTCGTCAAGTTTCATGGGCATCTCTGTTCCGGGGTCGCCCTCGGCTATCTGGCTGCAAAGATTGCAATCAGGGAACTGCGCCCTGATCCGGACATGGACGGGCAACTCGTAGCAATCGCTGAGAACACTGGTTGCGGCCTTGACGCAATCCAGGTGGTTGCCGGCTGCACACTGGGTAAGGATAACCTGATCATCCGGAATCACGGCAAGAACGTCTACACGTTCATCGATAAATCGACGAACGATGCCGT
>JAAYND010000072.1 GCA_012521035.1 Methanomicrobiales archaeon | reverse complement strand
GCCTCCCCCGGGCCGTCACCAGAAAAGGGGGGGATAGATACTTACTCGCCCCTCTCCTTCGCCTCCCAGAGTGCCTGCGGCTTCCACTCCTGTGACTGGAGGCTTACCGCCATGGCAGCCCGGGCGTACTCTGCATCGGCGGCCCTCAGGAGGGATGGGTAGTATCGGGTTACGTATTCCTTCACCATTCTGCGGGCCGAGAAGCGTGGACCGTTACTCTTGATCGACTCCTTCATCATCTTCACCCACCTGTGGGGGATGTTGTCGGCACCGCGGTCATAGTAGAGCGGGACCACTTCCTTCTCCAGGAGGTTGTAGAGAGCATTGGCATCAACAGGATCTCTTCCATTACCCGGAGCAGTCTCAGTCCCAAACGCCCAGCCGTTCCGGCCGTTGTAGCCCTCGACCCACCACCCATCAAGTATGGAGAGGTTCAGCACCCCGTTCAACGACGCCTTCATGCCACTTGTGCCGCTCGCCTCCATCGGGGGCAGGGGGTTGTTCAACCAGACATCGACGCCGTGAACCAGGTACTGGGCCACCTTCTCGCTGTAATCCTCAACAAAAGCGACCCGCCCCCCAAACTCAGGCTGCTGCGTGTAGCGGTAGATCCTCTGGAGCAGTCGCTTCCCCTCGTTATCAGACGGATGGGCTTTACCGGCGAACAAAATCTGGACCGGATACCACCGGTTGTTCAGTATACCTTTCAGCCGTTCCAGGTCCTCAAATATGAGGTGCGCCCGCTTGTAGGTCGAGAACCGCCGGGCAAAACCGATCGTGAGAACATCGGGGTTTAAGTATGCGGCGCCTGTCGCCCGGTCCCACGCCCCGCCGTGGCGGTGCTCCGTCCACCTGACCCTCTCCTGCTCTCGTATACGGTTGAAGAGTTTTGCTTTCAGCCAGGTGTGGGTATACCAGAGTTTGGCATCCGGGATCTCATCGATGAGCTCCCACGCCGTCGGGTCATCATGTTCGGAGAGCCAGTCTGGCGAAGCCTGCCCGATATACCGGTCATAGAGATCCTTCATGCGGTGGTTCATCCAGGTCGGCACATGGACACCGTTTGTTACGTGGTCGATTGGCACCGTCATCTCGGGGGACTCAGGCCAGAGGCACCTCCACATCTGCCGGGTGACGGTTCCATGTGTGCGTGATACAGCATTATGGTGCTCCGATGCACGCAGGGCAAACGCGGTCATGTTGAAACCCGAACCGGGGTTCTGGGGGTGGACGCCAAGCTGCAAAAACTCCTCCCGGCTGATCCCGAGCGCCGGGTAGCAGGCCTTGAAGTAGCGGTCGATGAGCTCGACCGGGAAGATATCGTGCCCTGCGGGGACGGGCGTATGCGAGGTGAAGACCGATGTCGCTCGCACCCGCTCCAGCGCCTCATCAAACTTCATACCCCGATCGACCCGCTCAGAGATCCGCCCGAGCAGGGCAAACGCCGGATGGCCTTCATTGAGGTGCACCGCGAGGTAATCAGCGCCGAGGGCGTGGAGCACCTTCCTGCCACCGATGCCGAGCACGATCTCCTGCCGGAGGCGCTGTTCCAGGTCTCCGGTGTAGAGGCGGGAGGATATCCCCCGGTTTTCAGGAATATTCTGGACGATATCCGTATCGAGGAGGTAGAGCGGTATCCTCCCCACCTGGACCTTCCAGACAGCGACATGGATGGGCGGGTCGATGTGTGGAACCTGGATCACCAGGTGTTCACCTGATGAGTTGAGCACCCGGGTGATGGGTGCCGCATCAAAGTCCAGCGGTTCATTGATATCCATCTGCCACCCGT
>JAAYND010000071.1 GCA_012521035.1 Methanomicrobiales archaeon | reverse complement strand
TGCTTGTGCCCTTACTGGGGATATCGCGACTACTGCCCCCTTCCTGTGGGGCGGGGGAGGAGCGCCAAAGGCGCGGGCGGGGTGGGGGAGATAGGAGAACAGTGCATAGCACGACGCCGGCGAAGGGCATATTCTGGGCCGGCATCCCGGACCGGCCTTTCCGATGATATCATGATTACTACCCCTCACAATTGCTATCCTCGATCCTAGCAGAACGAGGTAAGAACACATGGCCAGCCGGCGCCGGCCAGCGCCGGGCGGGGCGGGGGTGAGGGGCAGGATGTTCCCCTGCCTGCAGGCAGGGAGCGTTCACCCTCCAAAACCACATCACAGCACTCTACCCGGCGTTCCGTCCGCGCCCCGGGCCTGTTACACCCCCCGCTGCCCCGCCTCGCCGGCACTGGATCTGCTGATCCAATAAAGAAAGAATTGACCGCATCAGCCTGATATTCCATCAATTCTTTCAAATCAACCATAATCCCAAAATCGCTTATTAGAATAATAATATTTTTATAGTCAGATTTAAAACAATAGATACTGTCTGATGGTGAACGGATGAGGTCAGATAAAGTACGGTATTTTACGCCACGCGATGAGGAACTCGCCGAGCTCCTTATGGGTATCGGCATCAAGAGAAATGTTTCAAAAGTGCTTGTATATCTCGCATATACTGATGAAGCGACATCTCGCGACATCGAGCGGGGCACCGATCTCCGTCAGCCCGAGGTCAGTATCGCCATGCGCTACCTCCGGGAGTGTGATTGGATAGATACCCGTGAGAGCAAGTCCGAGAGCAAGGGCCGGCCGGTGAAGATCTACACGCTCTCCCGCCCAATAACTGAGATAATGGATACGATCGAGAAGGAGAAGAGGAAGGAAGCCCGGCACCAGTTAGACCTCATCCAGAAGATGCGAGAATGTATATCAATGCAGTGATATGACGCGACAACCCTTCTCCTCGCCCACAATAACCCATATCTTTTCTCTATAGGCGGTAAAGAGACCGCATTCCAGCGCGCCGGGAATGGCAGATATCGCCGCTTCCAGACCCACGGGATCGTCAATCTCCTCGAAGTCGCAGTCGACGATGAAGTTGCCGTTATCGGTGATGACCGGACCGTCCTTCTTCATCCCCTCCCTGAGGATCGGGCTGGCACCGAGCGCTGCGAGGCGCCGGGAGACCGGTTCCAGGGCAAACGGGAGTACCTCCACCGGCACCGGGGCGCTCAGGGCCTCTACCATCTTCGTCTGATCAGCGACGATGACCACCTTTCTCGCAGCGTCGCAGACACATTTCTCGCGGAGATGGGCCGCCCCCCGCCCTTTGATCAGGCGAAGATCCGGATCGACCTGATCCGCTCCGTCGATCGCTATATCGAGCATGGGGTGCTCATCGAGACTCGAGAGCGCTATACCGTACCGGCGTGCCCGGATGGCCGCCTGGTATGATGTCGGGACGCCGACGATAGAGAGCCCCTCGCCGGCGATCCGCTCGCTGAGCCGCTCCATCGCAAAGAATACGGTCGACCCGGTGCCGAGGCCGACGGCCATACCATCCTCGACCATACCGGCCGCGTGGTAGCCGGCATTCCGTTTTGACTCTTCCTGCCGTGCCTTATCCATCGCTTCATCACCTCCACTCAGGCATCTGTGCCGTCGAATATACCCCTGAGATCCGCTTTGGCGCGGAATGCCGTGCAGTCAAGGGTGATCGGCGTGATCGAGACATTGCCCTTCTGGATCGCGTGCACATCGGTTCCTTCCTCGGCATCCTCATACAGCGGTCCGTCGATCCAGTAGTACGGGCGCCCGCGGGGGTCAAACCGCTCCTCAACGCCGGTGTAGAAGAGCTTCTCGGCGAGGCGGGTAATCTCGTAGCCGCCACGCACCGGTGTCGGAATGTTCACGTTGATGACGTGAGCGTTCTCCGGGAATCCATGTGTGAGGATCTTCTCGCAGATCTCCCTGACTGCCTTCTTCGCGTCGCTAAACCGGTCTGTAACCTGCGATGGATCATCAAACTTGTCACCCTGGTCCTCAACCTGGAGCGAGAACGCAAGGGACGGTACACCCTGGTTGGAGGCCTCGAGCGCGGCCCCGACGGTGCCGGAGGTCATGATCGACTCATATGAGAGGTTTTCACCGATATTGATGCCACTGACGACAAGAACCGGGTTTAAGCGCAGTGCAAACAGCCCGATGATCACGGCATCCGTCGGTTTCCCGCCGACCGAGTATGCCGGCACCCCGTTCATCGTCACCCGGGTTGCGCGGATCGGCTCAAAGATGGATATCGATCTCCCTACGGCGCTCTGCTGGGTGGCAGGCGCGACCACGGTGACATCGGCTATCGGTGCAAGCGCCTCGTATGCCGCCCATAGCCCCGTGGACGTGATCCCATCATCGTTGGTGAGCATAATCTTCGGCTTCATCTGGGATTATGTTAGTCGCTCCCCTGCATCAAACATTTGGCCGATCGTCAGGGTCAAATGTTTGTCGGCCAACCTTTACTACGATGAAGGCATTTCTCGCCGAGTACACCGTATGCAATGACCCTGACCTTGCGCCTGAAGGTGCCGCCATGCTCGCCGCGATCGGCGGGAGCTTTGAGCGATGCGGCTACGAGCTCGTGATGCCGGAGGGGCCCGATATCGAGGGCGAGATCCGGAGGCTCGCTCCCGGGTGCGACGTGGGACTGGTTATCGCGCCGGATCACCTCCTCTTCCGGTATACCCATCTCCTTGAGCAGTTCACCCACAACATCGGGTGCGGGAGCATGAACGCGGCGGTCTGTGCAAACAAACAGCGTACAGCAGCGACCCTCGCCCGGCACGGTATAGCAGTGCCTCCTGAAGCCGGAGAGGGGAGGCGGGTCATCAAACCGATCCTGGGTTGCGGCGCGCTGGGTGTCCGGCTGGCCGATGAGGAACCGGGCTCCGGCGAGTTTGCCCAGGCGTATATCGAGGGAGAGACCCTGAGTGTGAGCCTCGTGGGAAGTCGCGTGACAGGCAACGTCTGCGAGTTCTACTCGGGCAATCCACCGCTCCTGCTCGCCATCAACCGGCAGGAGATCGCCATCGACGAGAACGGAAACTTCCAGTACCTCGGGGGCGAGACGCCTGTCCACCCCGACCGCGAGGAGGAGATCGTATCCACCGCCATCAGCGCGGTAAATGCCCTCGGATGCCAGGGGTATGTCGGGATCGACGTCATCGCCGGTGACCGCATCTACGTGGTGGACGTCAACCCGAGGCCCACGACCAGCCTGGCCGGGATCGTGGAGGTCATGGATGAGGAGATCGCGGATATCCTGGTAGCAGCGTCGCGCGGCGAGGGGCCCGCAGAGGTACACCTCACGGGAAGGGTCCGGTTCGATAAGGACGGGAGGACCAGCCGGGTATGATCGGTATCGATATCGGTGGTGCGAACCTCAAGATCGTCGGCGATGCCGGCGTAGATATCCACTACTGCCCCCTCTGGCAGGGTGCACCGCTCACCGAACTTCTCGAATCCTATGCGGAGCCTGCTGCCGTGGTGATGAGCGGGGAACTTGCCGACTGCTTCAGGAGTAAGATCGAGGGGATACGCTGGATCGTCGGATCTGTCCATGAGGTCATCCCGGATGCGGTCTTCTACGGAACCGATGCGGCGTTTCACACCCGGCCGGTCCCGGACCTCGCCGCCGCAAACTGGCTGGTATCGGCCGACTACCTGCGGGAGGAGTACG